>JANMWF010000043.1:0-9774 GCA_031393845.1 Nitrosomonadales bacterium
GTGCTCTTGCCTGCACCGGAATGACCGGTGAGGAATATCATTTCACCCTCGGCGATCTCAAAACTAACATTTTTCAGTGCTTCATAACCTCCGGGGTAACGCTTGCATATTTGGCTGAACTGGATCATTCGTCCAGTCCCAGAAGTGCCGCGACGAAGTCTTCCGCTACAAATGGACGCAGGTCATCCAGTCCTTCTCCCACACCAATAAAGCGCAGGGGGATGGGATGCGCCTTGGCGATGGCAGCAATTACGCCACCTTTGGCAGTGCCATCCAGCTTGGTCAGTATCAGTCCCGTGACGGCCAGCGCATCGTCGAATGCCTTGACTTGGCTTAGCGCGTTCTGCCCGGTGTTCGCGTCCAGTACCAGCAGCACTTCATGCGGTGCACCGGGTAACGCCTTGGCGATAACGCGCTTGACCTTTTTGATTTCTTCCATCAGATGAATCTGAGTAGACAGACGTCCGGCAGTATCGGCCAGCACTATGTCTATTTTGCGTGCCTGGGCTGCTTGTACCGCATCGAAAATCACCGCTGCGGCATCGCCGCTATGCTGGGCGATGACGGTGACGTTGTTGCGCGCACCCCATTCCATTAACTGTTCGCGCGCAGCGGCACGGAAGGTATCACCTGCGGCCAGCAGTACTGATTTACCTTGCCCCTGGAAATACTTCGCCAGCTTGCCAATGGAGGTTGTTTTGCCAGCACCGTTTACGCCGGTCAGCATAATGACGCAGGGTTTATGCAAGTCAGTTTCCAACGGTTGAGCCAATGGCTTGAGCAGTTTGATCAGGTCGTGCGCTAACGCTTCCTTTAACTGAACTGCTTCAGTAAGTCGCTGCGCTTTGACTTGTCGGCGCAACTCGGCCAGCAAGAAACGGGTTGCGTCCATTCCGACATCTGCGGTGATCAGGATGGTTTCCAATTCCTCATACAAGTCGTCGTCGATCTTGCCGCCACGGCCAAACAAATCGGACATTTGAACGGCCGTGCCCGCCAGTCCACTCTTAAGTCGGCTGATCCAGCCGACTTTATTAGGCATGTCTTCGACAGGGTTGGACTTGCTTTCAATAGGGGGTTTTTTTAGGAAGCCGAACATTTTAAAAGGTTTTTGGAGGTGGCAGAAAGATAACTAAATAGCGCATAATACACATCAGTTGTGGCGGCTTTTGCCGCCATCGTTATTCTATTCTGATTGAGTTGTCTTGGGCTAAAAAAATGCATATACAAAAATTAAAATATCTGCTGACTTTTATTGTTTTATGGCCTGCGGTGCTTTTATTCTCTGTTGAGGCACAGGCGGAGGTGTTTGAGAAGACGCTCGGCAATGGTCTTAAGGTAATAGTCAAGGAAGACCACCGTGCTCCCGTTATAGTTCAACAAATATGGTATCGCGCCGGCAGCATGGACGAAAATGTTGGCGTCACCGGTATCGCACATGTGCTGGAACATATGATGTTCAAAGGCACTAAAAACGTGCCGGTTGGGCAGTTTTCCAAGCGTATATCTGCTGCAGGTGGACGCGAAAATGCCTTCACCAGTAACGATTACACCGCATATTTCCAGCAGTTGCACAAATCCAGGTTACCTCTCGCCATGCAACTCGAATCCGATCGTATGCGCAACTTGCAACTGACGGCGGCTGAATTCAGCAAAGAAATTAAAGTCGTCATGGAAGAGCGGCGCATGCGCACGGATGATGAGCCGCATGCCCTGATGCATGAAAAATTGATGGCCGCAGCCTATCTGGAGCATCCTTACCGAACTCCAGTCATTGGCTGGATGAATGATTTGCTGACACTTTCCGTAAATGATGCAAAGACGTGGTATAAAAATTGGTACGTGCCCAACAATGCGACATTGGTCATAGCAGGGGATGTAAAGGCGAGCGAGGTATTTGCGCTGGCGCAACGTTTCTATGGCGGGATTCCAGCGCATAGTTTGCCTGCGCGCAAGCGTTTTAGCGAGCCTCCGCAGTTAGGCGTGAAGCGCATTGTAGTTAAAGCGCCGGCGCAGCTGCCACATCTGGTAATGGCTTATCATGCCCCCACGCTACGCGACCCAGAGAAAGATTGGAAACCCTATGCCTTGCAAATTCTGGCTGGCATTCTCGATGGCAATGCTTCGGCGCGCTTGAATAAAGTATTGGTTCGAGAAAAGCAACTGGCTAGTGATGTGGGCGCTGAATATGACGCTACCTCGCGTGGGCCAAGCTTGTTCATGTTAGAAGGCACTCCCAGCGAAGGCAAGAGCGTGACGGAGATAGAGGATAGTTTGCGCGAACAAATAGCAATTCTGAAGCGTGACGGAGTAAACGAAGATGAACTTAAACGCGCAAAGGCGCAGGTAACTGCCAGTGAAGTGTACAAGCTCGATTCGTTGTTTTATCAGGCGATGCAGATTGGACAGATGGAAAGTATCGGGCTGTCATACAACGCCATTCCGTTGATTCTGAAAAAATTGCAGGCGGTAACTGCGCAGCAGGTACAAGAAGTGACGCGGGAGTTTCTACAGGACGACCAACTGACCATTGCCGTGCTTGAGCCACAGCCACTTTCCGGCAATCCGAAACAAATGAATAAAGGGGCAATGCATGCGCACTAAATTACTTACCGCTGTGGTGCTGTTTCTAGCCGGCATCGCACCCGTACTCGCCACTCCCCATATCCAGCATTGGCAATCGCCGAGCGGCGCACGTGTATATTTTGTGGAAAACCATGATTTGCCAATGCTGGATTTGACAGTTACGTTTGCCGCAGGAAGTGGCTTTGATGTGGCGGAAAAATCCGGATTGGCGGGGCTGACCCATAGAATGCTGGATCTCGGTGCAGAAGGTTTGAGCGAGGATGAGATCGCGCGAAATATGGCCGATATTGGTGCGCAATTTGGAAAGAATTTCGATGCGGATCGTGCTGGTGTAAGTTTGCGTACCTTGAGCAGTACTGCGGAACGCGTTCAGGCGCTGGATATTCTGGCGCGCGTGCTGCAACATCCGCTATTTCAAGAAAATATATTGGCACGAGAAAAAACACGCTTGATCGCGGGCCTGAAAGAAGACGAAACCAAGCCGGAAAGGATTGCCGAAAAAGCCTTCAGCAAGGCAGTATTCGGTACCCATCCTTATGGTTTACCGTCGGCGGGTGAAGTCGCCACCGTGGAAAATATTCAGCGCGCCGATATCGAGGCATTTTATCGATCACATTATTTTGCCAAAAATACCGTGGTTGCCATTATGGGCGATGTGACGCGCGCCGAAGCTGAAGTTATCGCGCAAAAGCTTACCGAGCAATTACCACAAGGCGTTGAAGCAGCGCAAATAGCGCCGGTGGTTATGCAAATTAAAGCGAATGAACAGCGCATAGTGCATCCGGCCACGCAGAGCCATATCCTGATGGGCGCACCCGGTATGGCACGCAAAGATCCGGATTATTTCCCCCTCTATGTGGGCAATCACATTCTCGGTGGAGGGGGGTTTGTGTCCCGCCTGATGTATGAAATCCGCGAGAAGCGTGGCCTTGCCTATAGCGTTTATAGTTATTTTATACCGATGAAATTGCCAGGCGCTTATCAGATAGGGCTGCAAACTAAAAAGAATCAAGCCGATGAAGCGCTGCAACTAGTGCGCGCTACGCTGCGCGCATTTATTGATAAAGGCGTGACGGAAAAGGAATTACAAGCATCCAAACAAAACATCATTGGCGGTTTTCCGCTGCGTATAGATAGCAACAAAAAAATAGTCGATTATCTGAGTGTCATTGGATTTTATGAGTTACCTTTGACCTATCTAGATGACTTTGTCGGAAATGTTGATAGAGTCACCATCGCGCAAATTCGCTCAGCCTATAAACGGCGTGTGGATCCGGATGCGATGACTACCGTGATAGTCGGTGCTCCGGAGACAAAATCGCCGGGTATTAAAGAGGGAGCCGTGCAATAAATCGGGTACGCATCATCGGTGGCACTCATCGTCGTCGCTGGGTTGAATTTCCAGAGGCGGAAGGCTTACGCCCCACGCCGGATCGCGTTCGTGAAACTTTGTTCAACTGGCTGGGGCAGAATCTTTACGGCAGGCGCTGTCTTGATTTGTTCGCTGGCAGTGGGGCGTTGGGATTGGAAGCAGCATCGCGCGGAGCGACAGGGGTAGTAATGGTTGAGCATAATCGTACGGTGTTTCGCGCCTTGCAAGAGACCATCATAAAATTAGCCTGTTCTAATGTATTGCTGCTTTGTGAAGATGGGTTAGAATTCGCGCGCAAAAAAAATGGGCTATTCGATGTCATTTTTCTTGATCCCCCGTTTCAGAGCGACTATCTGCCAAAATTGCTGCCACTGCTTGCTGACAAGCTAACGCAAGACGGCATGGTGTATGTTGAAAGCGGTGAAGTATTTGAACCTGACAAGGCTTGGCAAGTGGTGAGACATGCTAAAGCAGGTGCTGTGCATTATCAATTATTGAAATACGAAGGTGCATTAAAAGTATGATTAAAGTTATTTATCCTGGTACTTTTGATCCACTCACGCGCGGGCATGAAGATGTAGTTCGCCGTGCCGCAGGGCTATTCGGCGAAGTTGTGGTGGCTGTGGCGGAAAGTCGCAGCGCCACCTTGTTCACTATGGACGAGCGTGTGGCCATGGCGAGAGAAATTTTCGCTGGTTTTGTCAATGTACGGGTGGAAGGTTTTTCCGGTTTGCTGATGAATTATGTACGATCGCAAAATGCGCGCGTGGTATTGCGCGGCTTGCGCGCAGTATCGGATTTTGAATATGAATTTCAGATGGCTGGAATGAACCGCAGCCTGCATCCTGATGTCGAAACATTATTCCTGACGCCGGCGGAGCATTACACTTTCATCTCCGCCAGCATAGTGCGTGAGATCGCACGCTTTGGCGGTGACGTAAGTAAGTTTGTTTCCCCTTTGGTGGCGATCAAATTGACTGAGAAAAAATTAACTTGATTTAAAGAGGAACAGAGTGGCCCTGATTATTACCGACGAATGTATCAACTGCGACGTATGCGAGCCGGAATGCCCGAACGATGCCATTTCGCAAGGCGATACTATTTATTACATCAATCCCGACAAATGCACCGAGTGTGTGGGACATTATGAAACGCCGCAGTGCGTGGAAGTTTGCCCAGTAGACTGCATCCCGCTCGACCCAACTCATGTGGAAAGCAGAGAGCAACTGCAAGCTAAATATGAAAAACTAATGGTGGCGAAGAGCAAGTAACAAGCAGCAGCACACAGTTTTTGTTTAACGTGAAAAAATACTTCAAGGATTAAAAAATGAGCCAGTTGAATGTGACCACGCTTAACCAGAAATTCTCCATTCCTGGACAACTTGAGTTTACCGAGGACGTGAGCGGTTTGATTATTGCGCGCATTGCCAACAAGCAAGCGCAATCTACCATTTCATTGCAGGGTGCGCATGTCATGACTTTTGAGCCTGCGGGCGAAAAGCCGGTCATTTGGCTTAGTCCAGCAGCCAAATTAGTACGCGGCAAATCCATTCGTGGCGGTGTGCCAATTTGTTGGCCGTGGTTTGGTGCCCATGCAACCGACAGCACCTTTCCAGCTCATGGGTTTGCCCGTACCGTCCCTTGGCGGGTTGTGGCCAGTGAAGCACTATCAGATGGCAGTACGCGCATTACCTTTGAATTGCCACAGAGCTCAATTCCTGCTGCGCAATGGCCACATGCTTATCGGGTGCGGAACATCGTTACTGTCGGCAAGGAGATGATCGTGGAACTTGTCACCGAAAATACCGGCCAAGTAATGTTTGAAATTGGCGAAGCGTTACATACTTACTTCGCTATCAGCGATGTGGATAAAATTCGCATCACTGGTTTGGAAGGCTGCACTTATCTTGACAAGGTGGGTGATTGGCAGCGCAGAACACAAGCTGACGCAATCACCATAACCGCAGAAGTAGACCGCCTCTATGTGGATACCGACTCAGATTGTTTGATAGATGACAGCGGCCATAAGCGCTGTATTCGTATTGCCAAGCGCGGCAGTCGTTCCACAGTGGTGTGGAACCCGTGGGTGGAAAAGGCCGAGAAAATGGGCGATTTCGGCAGCGACACTGGCTATCGCGGCATGGTCTGCGTGGAAAGCGCGAATGCGGCGGAGAACGTAGTTAAAGTCGCAGCGGGTACAACCCACTCGCTGCATGTAACCTACAGCATCGAGAAAACACAATAGTAAAGATGCTGTGATGGAATCAAACGATGTAGGTGATTTATATAATAATGTTAGATTTGGCCCCATCGCTTCTTTTGACGGCGTAATAAGATTGATCTTGCGCGAGAAGTCGATTACCTGAAAAATGTTTGACGTTAAAGACGGTATCTACCGTGCTTTCTTCTCACTTCACTAAGTTTACTCTGACCCAGTTACACTCTTCGAGATATTGAAATGAATAGGGCACTAGAACTTTACAGACGGGTAGTAGCTGGTGGCGAAGCCGTTATTGACGAGTTCATAGAGACTCGAGCAGTTGAGGAGCTTTTCCTAGACTTTAAAAGATCGGCTGATGAAGGCCGTTCTGTAGTACTTCATATAAATGATCGAAATAACTTGGCAAAAGCGATCTCTGGATTTGGCAACTCGTCTGGCGGGATCATTATTTGGGGAGTTGATTGTTCGCGTGATTTTGACGGCGCTGATGTGGCAAGAGCCAAGCATCCAATTGCTAATGTAGCCAGGTTCTTAAGTAATCTTCAGGGCGCAGTTTCAGGATGTACAATTCCGCCGCATAGCAAAGTCGAACACCATGGTATCCGATTAAACGATGGCACAGGGTATGTAGTTACTTATATCCCTGAAAGCGAAAATATACCCCATCAAGTAGTAGGGAAACTCCAGTATTTTATAAGGGCAGGGTCAGATTTCGTGCCCATACCCCATCAAGTGTTAGCTGGCATGTTTGGCAAACGCCCTCAACCCCATGTATTCCCTATGTTCACGATGAATCCCGCAACGAATGAGGGGCAAACTTTAATTTTTGAATTTGGAATTATGCTAACTAATGAAGGGCCGGGTTTGGCGCGGGATGTGTATTTTTCATCCATGATTCACCATGGCTTAGGAAATAATACTCAGATTTCATGGCAGTTCCACGGAAGAGAGAATTGGACTGGAGATTTTGTATTGGGGAGACAAGTTAGTGTTGTTTCAAGGTGTGATTTTCTAATACCACCTAAGGCATTCTTCACTCCGCTATCTTTGCATATCAAGATGAGCCCTCCTTTCACAGAACCTTTGCTAATCAAGGGAGTCCTTGGATGCTCAGAGGCGATTTCTACTGAAATTGAATTCAATACGAGCGCTGAAGAAGCTAACCGGATTTACGATACATATTTCGCGCAGTTAGCAGCTGGTGTGGTTGATGAGCCATTCAGGCACAACCTTGCTTCACAACTGCTAAATATTCCAACAAACGGGTAGATCATGCATAACGAGTGAAATCATAGGGTCAGTGAAATCATAGGGTCGTGAAATCATAGGGTCAGTTCTAACATTCCAACATCCCAAACAGTGCGGGGTCTAGGTTTCACAAAACAACATAAAGTAAGTCTGCCGTAATTGGATAAAATGATGCAGGTAATTTATGTAATAGTGTTAGACACATCCCCGTTTCCCCTCAAGATAAAATCAATCCAGTAACACAATTCAATTCTGATATAATCCAAAAAGTGGTGTTAGTTTCTAGTCTTCTTGCCACTGTCCATACTGGTTTTAAAAACCCATCTATCTGCCTAAGACTGGCGCCATCAACGGCGACAGGCCGATTTTTTTCTAGGAATAATTTATGACTTTCTCAGCCCTCGGTTTGTCCGATGAACTTGTCCGCGCCGTTACCGAGCGTGGTTACACTGAACCAACGCCTATTCAGGCGCAGGCCATTCCTGTTGTGTTATCCGGCGGCGACCTGCTGGCTGGTGCACAGACTGGTACCGGCAAGACTGCTGGTTTCACCCTGCCTATCCTGCAACGTCTTACTGCTTCTGCCAAACCTGCAACCGGTAAGGCGCCGATTCGCGCGTTAGTTCTTATCCCTACGCGCGAGCTTGCCGCGCAGGTAGAAGAGAGCGTGCGCGATTATGGCAAATACTTGAAACTTACTTCGATGACGATGATTGGTGGCGTTAACATCAATCCGCAAATACAGCGCTTAAAAAGCCGCGTGGATATTTTAGTTGCCACACCCGGCCGGCTGCTCGATCACTTGCAGCAGAAGACGCTGGATCTGTCGCATGTAGAAATTTTGGTGCTGGATGAAGCCGACCGCATGCTGGACATGGGCTTCATTCGCGACATCAAAAAAATCCTGGCTATATTGCCCAAGCAACGGCAAAACCTGTTGTTTTCCGCCACCTTCTCCGATGAGATCAAGGCGCTGGCCGATGGGCTGCTCAACAAACCGGCGATGATAGAAGTGGCGCGCCGCAACGCTACTGCAGAACTGATCACACAGAAAATTTACCCGGTGGATCGCGAAAGAAAGCGTGAGTTGCTCACCCATCTTATCAAGGAACATAACTGGTATCAGGTGCTGGTGTTTACCCGCACCAAACATGGTGCCAACAAGTTAGCTGAACAACTCAACAAGGACGACATTCCAGCGCTGGCCATCCATGGCAATAAAAGCCAAGCGGCACGCACCCGCGCATTGGCGGAATTTAAAACCGGCAAACTGCAGGTGCTGGTGGCGACTGATATTGCAGCGCGTGGCATTGACATCATTGAATTGCCGCACGTAGTTAACTTCGAGATGCCCAATGTATCGGAAGATTATGTTCACCGCATTGGACGCACCGGTCGCGCTGGTAGCGAAGGTGAGGCAAGTTCCCTAGTGTGTATTGATGAGCATAAGCTGCTGCATGACATTGAGCGACTGACCAAGCGCGAAATTCCGGTTGTGCAGGTGCCCGGCTTCGAGCCAGATCCTCGCATCAAGGCAGAGCCTATTTTAAACGGCCAGAATCGCGGTCAAGGTGGTGGGCGTAAGCAGGGGCAAGGACAAGGCCAGGCTCGTACTCGGGCAGCGCCGCGCACGAACAGTGGCCCAGGCCGTACCAGTGCTGCTACTGGTAAGCCTGTTGCTCGCACACCGGCACCGCACCGTTCCGGTGGATACGGTCGCTAAACAATGTCTTCCCCAGACGAAAAAATCATAGCCGCGACCAAACTGTGGTTGGAGCGGGCCGTCATCGGCCTCAACCTTTGCCCGTTCGCCAAGGCTGTTCACGTGAAAAATCAGATACGCTATGTGGTGAGCAGTGCGGCCACGCATGAGGAATTGCTAAGAGATCTCATGCGAGAGCTGGAATTGTTGGCTGAAACGCCAGCTACAAATATCGACACAACCTTGCTGGTTCATCCCTATGTGCTCACTGATTTTATCGAGTACAACGACTTTCTCGATGTGGCCGATGCGGCGCTGGAAGACATGGATTTGGAAGGTTTGTTGCAAGTGGCCAGCTTTCACCCTCAGTATCAGTTTGACGGGACGCAGCCTGACGATATAGAAAATTACACCAACCGGTCGCCGTACCCAATGTTGCATCTGCTGCGCGAAGCTAGCGTCGTGCAGGCGGTGTCGGCTTTTCCTGAGTCCGAGAAAATATTCGACAAGAACATTGAAACACTGCGCCGTTTGGGTCACGCAGGCTGGAATGACTTGGGGCTGGTTAAGGTAAGCCCTCCCCTGGAAAATGAATGACTGCGCAAAGAGATTTAGCGGTGACATCGCCAACTTTTTCTATACTTA
>JANMWF010000151.1:0-4566 GCA_031393845.1 Nitrosomonadales bacterium
TTCCAATCGGCTAGGTGCGCTGTTCGAAGTGACGGATCGCGCCTGGATGGCGTTGCGCTATGACTTCGACGATCATCTCGCGCCCGATGGCCGGGTGATGGAAATGCTATCCGAACACGCCTGCCAAGGCTGGCTGGAAGGTTACCTGCTCACTGGCCGCCATGGATTGTTCTCGTGCTATGAAGCCTTCATCCACATCGTGGACTCGATGTTCAACCAGCATGCCAAATGGCTCAAGGTGTGTCGCGAGATTCCCTGGCGCCGTCCCATTGCCTCGCTAAATATCCTGCTCACCTCACACGTTTGGCAACAGGATCACAACGGCTTTTCGCATCAGGACCCCGGCTTTATCGACCATGTAGTGAACAAGAAGGCCGATATCATTCGCGTATATCTGCCACCGGATGCCAATACGCTACTCTGCGTCACCGACCGATGCCTGCGCAGCCGAAATCTGGTAAATGTCATCGTCTCCGGTAAACAGCCCGCGCAGCAATGGTTGGACATGAATGCCGCCATCAACCATACCAGCGCAGGTATCGGCCTGTGGGAATGGGCGTGCAACGACCAGGACGGCGAGCCGGATGTGGTTCTGGCAGCAGCGGGCGACGTGCCCACACTGGAAATGCTGGCAGCCATAGACATCTTGCGTCAGCTCACGCCCGAGCTGAAAATCCGCTTCATCAACGTGGTTGACCTAATGACCCTGCAACCCCAGGAGGAACACCCGCACGGCTTGTCTGGCAAGGAATTCGATTCCCTGTTCACCACCAGCAAGCCGATCATTTTCGCTTACCACGGCTATCCGTGGCTGATTCATCGTCTTACTTATCGTCGTACCAACCACGGCAATCTCCACGTGCGCGGCTACAAGGAAGAGGGCACCACCACCACGCCATTTGACATGGTGGTGCTCAATACCCTTGACCGCTTCCATCTGGTGATAGATGTGGCGAACCGGGTGCCGAAGTTGCAGGCGCAAGCGGCACACATCAAACAGCGCATGCGCGACAAGCTCAACGAGCACACGCAATATATTCACCAATTCGGCGAAGACATGCCAGAAATACGCGACTGGAAATGGTCGCTATGAGTTATGCAATTCTCACCATTAACAGCGGTTCATCCAGCCTCAAGGCAAGCCTGTTCCGCGCCGACGGTACGCGTCGCGACTGGCGCTACGGTCATGTCGGCCAAGGTTTTCCGCACAGCCACGCTGAAGCCTTCGACGAGCTACTGAAGGATCTAGGCGGAGAAGTGCCGGATGCAATCGGCCACCGCTTCGTGCATGGCGGCGAAGTAGTGGATTCAGCACGGCTTCTTGATGCGGCAGAGATCAAGCGGCTGGATGGCATTGCCCATCTTGCACCGCTGCACATGCCCGGCAATCTGCTCGGGGTGGAACTGTGCCGGGCGCGATTAAATGTGCCGCAAGTAGCCTGTTTCGATACCGCGTTTCACCACACCATGCCGGAACTGGCGCGCCGCTTGCCGATCCCATGTGATCTTGGCATGCGGCGCTACGGTTTTCACGGCCTCAATTATGCGTACATTGCTTCCAGACTTCCCTCACTGCTGGGAAAGATTGCACAGGGCCGCATCGTGGTTGCGCACTTGGGTGCGGGGGCCAGCCTGTGTTTGATGGAAGGGCTGAAGTCGATTGATACCACCATGGGCTACACACCGGCTGGCGGCATCCCGATGGGCACGCGCAGTGGCGATCTGGATCCAGGCGTGATGCTGGAGCTGGCAAAGCATTACGATAGCGAGGCGTTAAGCGATCTGGTTTATCACCGCATGGGGCTGCTCGCGTTGTCTGCCGGAGAGAGCAGTGAGATGCATCGCTTACTTGAGAGCCGCAGCGAGAACGCCTGTTTTGCGGTAAGTTACTTTTGCCGCCAGGTGCGCGCCGCCATCGGTGCATTTGCCGCCAAGGCTGGCGGTATCGACGCGCTGGTGTTCAGCGTCGGCATCGGCGAACACGCGCCGCAGATACGAGAATACATTTGCGCACCACTTGGCTTTCTCGGCTTGGCCCTGGACGCCGAAGCCAACCAGTCCAACAGTACCTGGATCAGCGCTGCCGGTTTTAAGCCCGTGCTACGCATCGCTGCTGACGAAGAAGATGTCATCCGTGGCTTGGTTCAAGCCTTGTTGGGTGGCTTGTCATTTCCGCTGCCTGTTGATAAGGCAGGCAAACAATGAGTATGGATTCCTCACACTCATTCGCCGGTTTGAGAGGCAGTCAAGCAGCGGCCCGGATGAAACAATACGGCCAAAATTAACTCAAGTTAGCCCGACAGCGCGTTATTCTGCTGCAGTTTCCCGCGAATTTTCGCAATCCCCTGATGTTGTTGGTCGGCAGTGGCATCTCCGCGCTGACCAGCGACAGTATTTTTAGTCGCAGCTCTCGAAATTCCTGCGTGCTTCGCCACATTGCTCTGTCCAGGTTGCTATGGAATTAATTTCCACGTTGACGTGGAATCCCTGCCCGGTTTGGCGTGGAATATTCAATATGGGCCAAATAAAGCTGCCGGGGTAGTGTAAAAACCGTGATGTTTAGATGTGCCCTAAAGAAATAAGTGCTTTGGCCGAAGATTAAGAACATATCTTGTATCCGGTCGGAGTCATTTTGTTACCAGGGCTTGGTAGTAGTGCCGTATTGCTCGATGTGCGCCAGACCGGTGGAAAACAATCTGTCGGATGAATTCCAGACAGTGATTGTGCATCGGGCAAGTTGTTCAAGTGCTTGAAAGGGATTGGTAGCTCAACCATCATGTGCAACGGTGAAATAGAACTCATCCTGAATAGGCCGAACCTGGTGCAGATGGACGTGCATTCATGGCTGTACATGACAAAGGTTACCTTTTCATAATTATCCTACCTGCATGCCGCATTATTCTTAAAAAATTATGTTAAAAAATTTAACCATTAAATCTCATCTGGTTCTATTAATTTGTTTCGTGGCAGTCGTCCTGCTAGGAATAGAGTCGGTTGCCCTGTTTGGAATGAGCAAGGCGAAGGACAGCCTTAAAACTGTTTATGAAGATCGCATCATTGCGCTCGATCAGTTGTTGAATATTGAATCGTTGATATCGCAAAATCGACTTGCCATAGCGGCTAGTCTCGTAACGCCGACGCCCGAATTTATTAGCATTAATATCGCAAAGATTGAAAAAAATATCACGGAAATAGAAATGAGATGGGAAGCCTACATGGCCACGCATTTCACGCCCGAGGAGCAGGTGCCGGCGGCGAAACTTGCCGATGACCGTAAAAAAATTATTACCCAAGGTCTGAATCCAGCAGTAGCCGCCTTACGGGCAAATGAAATTGAGAAAGCAAACCGAATCGTCATGGAAACTATCCCTCCTCTCTATCAACCAGTAGGGGAAGGTATCAAGAAACTTGGCAAGCTGCAATTGAGTGTGACAAAGCAGGAGTATGAAAAGGTACAGAGTCGTTACGAGAATATTTGCAACATTATTATCGCTACGGCAATCACCGGCTTGGGATTGGTTCTATGGATTGGCCTTATGTTTATCCGTGCCATTTCCCGGCCGTTGGAGGAAAGGGAGTTGATTGAGATCGATACGAGATTGCGCACCATTATTGATGCTGCCCCGGACGCTGTAATATTAATGAATTCTGAGGGCGTTCTCACCGGCTGGAATGGTCAGGCAGAAAATATTTTTGGCTGGAAACAGGAGGAAATCATCGGACACATGCTGCACGATATGATCATCCCGCCGCAGTATCGTAATGCACATATTCAGGGTTTGAAACATTTTTTGGCTTCTGGCGAGGGGCCTGTACTGAATAAGCGAATAGAGATAACAGGCATGCATCGCGATGGCCATCAATTTGCCATCGAATTGGCAATATCTCCGATCAAGCAGAAGGATAAGTATGAGTTCTGCGCCTTCATCCACGACATCACTACACGCAAGGAAACCCAAAGCTTGCTGCTGCGTGCCAAAGAAGCCGCCGAGCGGAGTTCTGCCGAGTTGATCAGCTATATCCATGCAATTGACCAACACGCCCTTGTTTCCGTCTCTGACCTTTCCGGGCGCATCATTCAGGCCAATGATAAGTTTTGTGAAATCAGCGGCTACAGCCGAGATGAGCTACTCGGCCATGATCACCGCATCGTTAATTCCGGGACTCATTCAAGTGATTTCTTTGGCGAGATGTGGGCCACCATCACCCGTGGCGATATCTGGCGCAATGAAATTTGTAACCGCGCAAAGAGCGGCGAGTGGTATTGGGTGGATAGCGCTATCGTGCCAGTCAAAGATGCGGACGGGCAGATTGAACGTTACATCTCGGTCAGAGTTGACATAACGAAACGCAAGCAAGGCGAGCATGAATTGATCCGCTTAGGGCGTGTTCTCGACCAGTCGTTGAACGAAATCTACGTGTTCGACGCGCAGACCTTGCATTTCACCATGGTCAATGCTAGGGCGCAGCGCAACCTCGATTATTCCATGGACGAACTCAGGGGGATGACGGAGCTCAATCTCGAACCTAATCTTACGCATGGAATGTTCGAACAGCGTATCGGCC
>JANMWF010000158.1:0-5041 GCA_031393845.1 Nitrosomonadales bacterium
TTACGCAAGCATGCAGAACAGCATGGCTGGCGTATTTTGACTTTGCGTTGAGGGCTGGTGCAATATGGCAAGCAGACTATAACCAGTACGTTGCGTTCTGTTCTGGAAACGCATTATTTGAATTGATTGCTGATGTCAGATAAATAATGCCCCCACGAGTCCTTTTTCCCCTGTTGCTATGCGCAGCTCCCCTGAGTTTAGGCTTTGGACTGATGAACGGTTCGTTGCCACTTGCGCCGATTGAGGTTTGGTACGCTTTATTGGGCAATAACGAAGACACTGCAACAGAGGTGTTGTGGCAGTTGCGCTTGCCGCGTGTGCTGGCGGCATTTGTCTGTGGTGGGCTGCTGGCTTTGTCCGGTGTGCTTTTACAGGCGCTGTTGCGCAATCCGCTGGCAGATCCTTATATTCTCGGTATTTCCGGCGGCGCGGCGGTGGGTGCGCTGGCCGCCATGCTGCTTGGGGCGGGTTTGGCTACCACGCAGTTATCTTCGTTTACGGGTGCATTGCTGGCTATAGTCGCGGTATTTGGTTTGGGCTTTCGACACGGCGAACGAAACATCTACCGCCTGCTGCTTACCGGCGTGGTGCTTTCTGCCGGTTGTGGCGCGTTGATCAGCTTGCTGCTGACATTGGCTCAGGGTGAGCAGGTGAAGGGCATGTTGTTCTGGCTGATGGGGGATTTGTCGCATTCGCAAGGTTTGCCATTTGCCTGGTTTGTGCTGCTGGCAGTGGGGCTGTGTGCCACGGTGCTGTCCGGCGGGCTGGATGTGCTGGCGGGCGGACTGGAAAAGGCGGCGGCGCTGGGGGTGGCGGTTGGTCGGTGGCAGGCGGGATTGTATTTCGCTGCTGCTGTGCTTACTGTGACGGCGCTGCAACTCGGCGGTAGCATAGGTTTTGTCGGTTTGATGATACCGCATGCCATTCGCCTCCTCGGTGTCAGCGCACACCGCTGGCTCATTCCATCGTCGACATTATTGGGCGGCAGCTTTTTGGTGCTGGCCGATACTTTGGCACGCATGGTGTGGTCGCCGCTGCAATTGCCTGTGGGTATATTCACTGCGCTGCTGGGCGTGCCGGTATTGTTGTGGTTATTGAGTCGGCGGAGCTGATGCAAGCATTTGTTAATCCGGTTTTGGAAGCACATAAACTCACGGTAGCTATAGGCGGCAAGATGATATGCCGCGAACTTGATATGATGATTCGTCCAGGCGAGTGTTGGGGCGTGCTAGGACAGAACGGGGTGGGAAAGACCACCTTGCTCCGAACGCTGGCCGGTTTGCATATGCCACAGTCTGGCATGGTGAGTTGGAACGGTGTGGCGCTGGCCACTCATACTCGGCGCAACCTCGCGCAACATCTTGGGGTTTTACTGCAAAATGAAGGCGGTGAATTTTGGGGTAGTGTGCAGGAATATGTATTGCTGGGCCGCTTTCCCCATCGCGCCTCGCTGTTCGGTTATAACGCACAGGATGAAGCGCTGGCACAGCAGGCTTTGGCGCAGATGGAGTTAGAAGGGTTGGCACAACGACCATTCAATACATTGTCAGGCGGCGAACGGCAGCGTGCCGCAATTGCCCAGGCACTGGCGCAGCAGGCACAGTGTTATCTGCTGGATGAGCCATTACAGCATCTTGACTTGCGCCATCAGGCACAGACGATGCAAGTGTTCAGCCATTTGAAGGAGCAAGGCTGTGCGCTTATGATGGTGCTGCATGACACTCTTTGGGCGCAACGCTGCTGCGATCATGTGCTGCTGCAGTTTGCTGATGGTCATCTGCTGCATGGTGCAGCGCAAGAGTTGCTGACGCGCGCACACTTGGAGGCGCTGTATCAGTGCCCGTTACGCGAGCTGTCCGTGGAGGGAGAGCGCTGGTTTGTAGCGGGTGTATAATCCGTGCTCCTAATTTTGTCGCGGTTTGTTGCGGCATTTTCTGTCACAGTAGAAAGCAATGATAAAAAAACTGCTCAAGCGCATGTTCGGAAAATCTGTCCGCACTCGGATAGAAGGAAATTGCCACATCATCCCCTTCGATTTACATGGTGTTAGCCGCGATGGCATCAGCCCCGCTGCACGCAAAGTGACTGATGGTTTGCAGGCGGCGGGCTACGCGGCTTTCGTTGTGGGCGGTGCGGTGCGAGATTTATTGCTCAAGCGCCATCCCAAAGATTTCGATATTGCAACTGACGCCACGCCGGAAGAAGTGCGTCGCGTCTTCCGTCGTTCGCGCATCATCGGGCGGCGCTTCCGTTTAGTGCATGTATTGTTCGGCGAGGAAACTGTGGAGACTTCCACTTTCCGCCGCAAGATAGAGAGTGAAGAGGCAGAAACTGATGAACATGGTCGGTTGCTGCGTGACAATGAATTTGGTGATCAGGAGCAGGACGCGGCGCGACGCGATTTTACCGCCAATGCACTATTTTATGATCCGTCCAGTCAGGAAATTTACGACTATCACAATGGCTATGCCGACATCTGCGCCAATACCCTGCGCATGATCGGTGATCCAGCCGTGCGTTACCGCGAAGACCCAGTGCGCATGCTACGCGCGGTGCGATTGTCGGCCAAGTTGGGCATGAAGCTGGAGGCTGCTACCGCCGCGCCCATTGCAAAAATGAAAGATCTACTTGGTAACGTGCCGCAGGCACGCTTGCTGGATGAGATGCTTAAGCTGCTGTTATCGGGCCACGCGTTGGAGTGCGTCAAAAAACTACGAGCTATGGATTTGCACCATGGACTGTTGCCGATGCTGGATGTGATACTAAAACAGCCTTTGGGTGAAAAATTCGTCATGCTGGCTTTGCAGAATACCGATCAGCGAATTCATGATGGGAAATCTGCATCGCCCGCCTTCCTGTTTGCCGCGCTACTATGGCACCATGTACTGTCTGCCTGGAAAGTGCATCAAGATGCAGGCGAGCGTCCGATCGCAGCGCTACATGCGGCGATGGACGAGGTACTCGGCAGGCAGCAGGCGCAGCTCGCCATTCCGCGCCGATATGATGCGGTCATGAAGGATTTGTGGTTGTTACAACCTCGTTTCGAACAGCGCGGTGGGCAGCGGCCGTTTCGCTTGCTGTCTCAGCCGCACTTTCGCGCTGCTTATGATTTTTTGCTGCTGCGTTGTGAAAGTGGCGAGGTGGATTCGCAACTGGGTTTGTGGTGGGACGAGTTTCAGGATGCCTCGGAAGAACGCCGAGCCGAAATGCTATTGCCTGACGAAGTGGTCAAAAAACGGCGGCGTCGCAAGAAATCGGGCACGACAGCACCAGCGGAACTGCCTGTTACATGATGAGTATCAAGGAAGCCTGCATTTGCGGATGGGAGAGTAAACGATGCGCTTCATTGTGCCTGCCGACTTTCGTTAAAATGCGATGGGTATCGCTTTGCTGCACACATCCTGCTGAAATCGCATAAGGCATATTTAAGAATGAATTCCAAGCATACGGCTTTCATTGGCTTGGGCAGTAACTTGAACGACCCATGCGAACAGGTGCTACACGCTTTGCGGGCGTTAGACAGCTTGCCACATACCCGAGTATTGGCGAGCTCTTCGTTCTACCGCAGTGCGCCAATAGGTTATCTCGAACAGCCGGATTTCATTAATGCGGTAGCGCAATTGGAAACGACATTGGGCCCGCGCGCTCTGCTGGATGCGCTTCTTGGACTGGAACGTGAATGTGGTCGCACGCGAGAATTTCGTAACGCACCGCGAACACTGGATTTGGATTTGCTGTTGTATGATGATTTGCGTCACCATGAGCACAGCCTGACCATTCCTCATCCGCAGATGCACCTGCGTGCATTCGTGTTGCGGCCCTTGCTGGAAATTGCACCGGATTGTGTTATTCCCGGTGTGGGTGCAGTGGCAGAAGCATTGCTAGGTTGTCAGCAACAGCAATTGGAGCGGATGGTAGATGTTGTTTGATAAGTACCGTTACGTAGTGGTCGAGGGGCCGATCGGGGTGGGCAAGACCAGCCTGGCGCGTCGTCTTGCCGAACATTATGAAGCGACTGCGCTGCTGGAAAAGCCTGAGGAAAATCCTTTTTTGGCACGTTTTTATGAAAATCCAGAGCGTCACGCGTTATCTACTCAATTGTTTTTTTTGTTTCAGCGTATTGATGAGGTGCGTGATTTAGCGCAGATGGATTTATTCCGCACCAGTACCGTGACGGATTATTTGTTCGATAAGGATGTATTGTTTGCCCGCTTGAATCTTAGCGATGATGAATTTGCGCTATACCAGAACATCTACCGCAATTTGGCACCGCAAGCGCCTGCGCCGGACTTGGTGATTTACCTGCAAGCCTCGCCGGAAGCTCTGGTCGAACGCGTGCACAGGCGCGATATACCTTATGAGCGGCAGATTGCGGATTCCTACCTGACGCGTCTGGCGCAGGCTTATAGCGATTTCTTTTATCATTACGACACGGCGCCAGTGTTTATCGTGAATAGCGAGAATTTGAATTTTGTGGATAGCGACGAGGATTTCGCTTTGCTGTTACAGCGTATCGAGGGGATGCGCGGGCAGCGTGAATTCTTTAGTAGAGGAGCATGATGCGAACGACATTAACGTCATTGCAGGCATTACGTGACAAAGGCGAAAAAATCGCTGTGTTGACTTGTTATGACGCTAGCTTTGCGGCGTTGCTCGAAGCAGGTGGTATAAACGCGCTGTTGGTGGGCGATTCGCTCGGCATGGTATTGCAAGGGTATGAGACTACCCTGCCGGTGACCTTGGATGAGATGGTTTACCACACAGCTTGCGTAGCACGTGGGTCGAAGCAGGCATTCATAATCACGGATATGCCGTTCGGCACCTTTCAGGTCAGCCCGGAAAAAACATTTGAAAATGCTGCGCGCCTAATGGCAGCGGGCGCACAGATGATCAAACTCGAAGGCGGAGCGGCGATGGCCGAGACTATCTCCTTTCTCTCGGGGCGTGGCATTCCAGTATGTGCCCATATCGGGCTTACGCCGCAATCGGTGCACCAGATCGGCGGTTACCGTGTGCAGGGCAAGAATGAAGCCGACGCGCA
>JANMWF010000197.1:0-7722 GCA_031393845.1 Nitrosomonadales bacterium
ACAAGGCGCGAAAGAAAGTCCGCGCAACCTGTATTGGATATGTAAGCGTTAAAATTTCTTGGGCAACGCAGTATCGCGACGGA
The DNA here is from genome assembly GCA_031393845.1 of Nitrosomonadales bacterium. Taxonomy (GTDB): domain Bacteria; phylum Pseudomonadota; class Gammaproteobacteria; order Burkholderiales; family Gallionellaceae; genus Nitrotoga. Next base: position 84 of record JANMWF010000197.1, read on the forward strand.
GTTTGGATTTATAGAGGTGCCCTAAACTTTTTCGGGTCGTTAGCTCAGTTGGTTAGAGCAGAGGACTCATAATCCTTTGGTCCGGGGTTCAAGTCCCTGACGACCCACCAATATAATGAAGGCTTGCAGCGATGCAGGCCTTTTTTCTTTTCCCTGATTTTTTGCACGTATAAGGCGAATGTAAGATCTTTCGGAAAGCCTCAGGCCGCTTTATATCCTTCTTCCACTCTGCTAATTGTTAACGCAACACAAGGTTTCTTAACGGCTCAGTTTGCTAATTGTGCGGCGACATGTTTCCAGTATTGGAACATTGCCCCGTGCCATCGAAAAACTTCCGCAATTCTGCAATGCTAGCACCAGCAGTCTTTGTCAACTTTCTGATTCATTTTAATTTAGTATTAAATAGGGAAAAAATATCTGAGTGCGAAAACATGCGGTCTAGGGCCGGGTGACGCCCGAGATTTGTCCCCCTTGCAATTATTTTTCGAAAATATGCTTCGACATATATTCTGGATCTGTCAGTGACAAGCATTTGGTGCACTTAGCAGTCTGTCCGTTATGCTGCCTTGTGTAGTTTTTGTTAGCGGGAACTAAGATATGGCAGTTACATCAAGCCGCCTGAATAGGCTGAAAGCAATCGCTCTATTTGCAATTAAAGATTAGACAAAAGGTGCCGCTATTGTTTTTAGTGACAGGCTGTAGTGTTCGGACGAGCTGTGCTTCAACAACAATTTTAATTTAATTTGTGTCATTTTTTAATTCAGATTTGATACTTAAATTTTTGGTTTGGATCGTTGAATACCTTTGAGGATATCGTATGATGAAGACGCTATTAGCTGCAATCGTTCTAATAATAATTATTGCAATTATTCTTGTTTTTCTAAAAAAACGTAAGCCTTCTGGTGAATGCAATGTAGCTTGGCCATTTTATGCAAAAAAACCACTGACAGTGCCAGAGCAAATTCTTTATCATCGCCTTGTTGCAGCACTGCCTCAATGTATTGTGTTAGCACAAGTACAGCTATCCCAAGTGCTTGGCGTGAATAAGGGATTTAATTTCGGTGTGTGGAACAACCGTATCAATCGTATGAGCCTTGATTTTATTGTATGTCTTAAGGATTCAACTATCATTGCCGCCGTAGAGCTTGATGACAAAACACATGAGAAGAAAATACGCGTTAAAGCTGATGCGAAGAAGGGGAAGGCGCTATCAGCTGCGGGAATAGAGCTCATACATTGGCATGTAAGTGCATTGCCCGATGAAAAAACTATTCGTGAAGCATTCGCTAACTGAATAGCGAGAGTGTCCGGGATTTTGTGTAAAACGGGTTTCGATTAACTCAGTAAAGAACACCTTTAACAATCCAATTTTGCGAGCAGCCGCTTTGCGGCTTGCCTGCTTACCCCGTTTCGTCACAATACGGCGTTACTCGAAAAAAATTATCGCTTACATATCAATTATATGCCGCGCTCAAATTTTTTACTCGCGCCTTGTCTTGTCTAGAAATTTGAATTTTTAGAGGCGCCCTAAAATCCGCCCATCGAACTGGATGGTGAAGCGGTTAAGAGCGGTCTTCCAGTCTCGGATTGGCATTGTCCACTTTTTTCAGCTTACCTCAGATCCTCAAGTTTAAGTTTCTATTGATAGCGCAACGCTTCAATTGGTTCCATGTGAGCTGCTTTTCTAGCCGGATAAAAACCAAAAAACACCCCCACCGCAGCCGCCACCATGAACGCCATGACAACGGAACTCATGGTAATAACCACGGCAGTCTGGGTAAGCTGGTTTACCAGCACTGCGCCACCGATACCAAGCCCCACGCCTACCAAGCAACCAACAATGGAAATAGTGATCGCTTCAAGCAGGAACTGTAACAAGATGTCCCGCTGGCGGGCACCAATAGCGATGCGGATGCCGATTTCCCTGGTGCGTTCGGTGACCGAGACCAGCATGATGTTCATGATGCCGATGCCGCCCACCAGCAGGGAGATGGATGCGATGGCGCCGAGCATGACGGACATTACACGGGTGGTTTCGGCAGCGGTATTCGCCAGGGCAGTGAGGTTGCGCACCGTGAAATCATTTTCCGTCGTCCCCTGAAGACGGTGGCGCTGGCGCAGTAACAGGTTAATGGAACGTTCGGCCGCGGGCATGTCCTGGGCCGAGGTCGCTTGGGCCATAATGAGGCGCACGGTGCCTTGAAACTGGGAGCCGAACAGCTTGCGCTGGGCGGTGGTGACCGGAATCAACACGCTATCGTCTTGGTCCCGTCCGTCCAGGCTTTGTCCCTTCAGGGTCAGCACGCCTGCTACTTGGTAAGGACTTTTCTTGATGCGGATGGTTTTGCCTACCGGGTCTTCGTCGCCGAACAGGTTTTTCACCACGGTCTGCCCCAGCAGGGCGACACGGGTGGCGGAGCGCACGTCCGAATCAGAGAAAGGGTAGCCGGCGGATAGTTCCCAGTCGCGCACATCAAGATAGCTGGGCGTGGTGCCAATCACTTGGGTACTCCAGTTGTTTGAACCGTATACCAGTTGTGCCGTGCCGGGAGCGTTGGGTGCGACCGCCGAGATGCTGGGTAGTTCGGCGATGGCCTGTGCATCCTCGATCGTCAGCGTAGGGGTCGCGCCCAAGCCCATGCGAATGCCGCCGGAATTCGAGGAGCCGGAAAGGACGATGAAAAGATTGCTTCCCATGGAGGCGATAGACTGGTCCACCAGAAACTGGGCGCCCTTACCGATGGCCAAGATGAGGATTACGGCGCCGACGCCGATCATCATTCCCAGCATGGTAAGAAAGGTACGTAGCCGGTTCGCACCCATGGCCAGCCAAGCTTCGCTCAGCATCGCGCCTATCATGCGTGTGTCCCATGCAATTCATGCTCTACTGCGCCGTCGTGGGCCAAGTGTCCGTCTATAAAGCGTACCAAGCGGTTGGCAAAGGAAGCGATGTCAGCTTCGTGGGTCACCAGAATCACGGTGATGCCCTCATCACGGTTAAGTTGCGTGAACAATCTCATTATTTCATGGCTGGTTCTGGTATCGAGGTTGCCGGTCGGTTCGTCAGCCAGGATCAGTCGTGGATGATTGATCAGGGCGCGGGCGATGGCCACCCGCTGCTGCTGGCCGCCAGAAATTTGGCTGGGGCGGGAATCGCCGTACTTGCCCAAGCCAACTTTGTCAAGCATTTCTTGCGCCCGTCTGTTCCGTTCGGCCTTGCCAATCCCAGCGTAAATCAGGGGCAGTGCCACGTTGTCGATAAGACTAACGCGGGGAAGCAGGTTGTACCCCTGGAACACGAAGCCGATCACACCATTCCTTAGCCGCGCGAGCTGGTCCTTGTCGAGCGTCCGCACGTTGGTTCCGTTGAGGGAGTAGGCGCCGCCGGAGGGAATATCGAGACAGCCGAGAAGGTTCATGAAGGTGGATTTGCCCGACCCGGAAGGCCCCATGATGGCAACGAACTCCCCTGGATTAATGACGAGATTGATGTCTACCAACGCCGGAACAGGCTCGGCGGCGGTCAAGTAATTCTTGCCTAGACCACTGATACGGATGATCGGTTCGCCATCCATCAGAACATTCTCATCTTCATGATTCCTGGCGACTGTTCTGCATCCTTGGATGAAATAGCTTCCTCAGTCACTACCTGATCACCTGCCTTTAACTCCCTGGACACGACTTCCGTAAACTTGTTATCGGTGATTCCAGTGTTTATCCTGACCAGTTTCAGCTTGTTGTGTTCCAGAACATACACGGTCCCGCCCGGGGTTTTTTTGTGTTCCTCTTTATTCTTTGGCTCCCTTTTTTTGGGTGCAGCGTCGATAGGCTTAAAACGCAATGCTGTGTTGGGCACTAGCAGCGCGTTCTTGCGCTGAGCAATGGTGATGTTGACATAGGCTGTCATGCCCGGCATCAGTATCTGGTCAGGATTGTCAACCGCCACCACCACATCGTAGGTCACCACATTCTGCAGGGTGGTGGGATTGAGTCGGCGTTGCTTGACCTCCCCCTGGAAAGTGCGGTTGGGGAAGGCATCCACGGTAAAACGTACCGTCTGCCCGACCCGGATATTGCCCACGTCGGCTTCGGCAAAACTGGAATCGATCTGCATTTTGGAGAGATCCTGGGCGATCGTGAACAGAGTCGGCGTCTGAAAGCTGGCGGCCACGGTCTGGCCGATGTCAATTACGCGCGATACCACCACACCTGAAACCGGCGAGCGGATGACGGAATAGTCGAAGTTTGTGCGGTCTTTCTGTAGTTGCGCGCGCGCCAAGGCGAGCTGGGCACGGGCCGATTTCAGTGCCTGTACCGTCTGATCCAGCTCCTGCCTGGAAACGTAATCCTGTTTAAATAGTTCGCGCATTCTCGTCTCGTTGGCAAGAGCCAGTTCCAGAGATGCTTGGGCGTTGCTTACGTTCGCTTCGCTCTGACTCACCTGTGCCTGGAACAAGGCGGGATCAAGCTCCGCCAGAATTTGTCCCTTACTGACCCGGTCATTGAAATCTACATATAGTTTTTTTACCGTCCCCGAAACCTGAGTGCCGACATTCACCAGCACCACCGGATTGAGTGTGCCATTGGCGGAAACTGTTTGGATAATATCGCCCATCTCTAGTGCTTGGGTTTTGTAGCGCTCCTCCAGGGACAGTGAATGTGATTTCTGCCAGTAGAAGTATCCTCCTGCGCCTAGACCGATCAGGGCCAGAATCAGGGTTATTTTGACCCACAGCAATTGGCTTGGTTTCATAGGTGCATTTTTCGTCAACAGTTAAGGAGAGATTTTTTCCGGCGCAATGGCGGAAAAGTCAAGTTTGCCCATGGATTGAGCCAGTGCCGCCTTGGCGATGTGCCAGTTGTAAACGGCCTGTATGTTCTGCATCCGGGCGCTGGCAAGCGATGTCTGGGCGGTCAGAAGATTAAGGATATTCCCCATTCCCGCCTTGTAACGCCCGAGTGCGACTCGTTCCGATTGAATGGCACTGGATACCAGAACGATGCTGCTTTTAACCGCTTGGGTTCCGGTGACGACGCCCTGGTAGGCTTTCCACACGTCCAGAGCAACCTGCTGGCTGATTTTTTCGTGCTGGGCGAGGCGGGTTTCGATCTGCGCCTCGGCGGCACGAATGCGGTAATTAATATTGTAGCCGGTGAAAAGTGGATAATTAATTGACACGCCTATTGCCGAATTATTGGCAGTGGTAAAGATGCTTGATTCGTTATGTGATATGTTCGTCGAAAGGGAAATTGTCGGCATTCCGGCAGACTTCGCAGCTTCTGCATTGGCCTTGGCGGCGTTGACCTGAGCCTTCGCGGCTGCCAAGTCGGGGCGTAAGCTCCGTGCCTCTTCGATCAGCCCTGCGATATCGTGCTCGAACTGCGCATCTGCCACCTGAAGGGAAGGAGGTGTGATTGCAAAAGTGCGGTTGGCGTCCATCCCCATGCTGTTTGCCAGCATGCCATGAGCGTTTCTGGCGTCCCCCTCGGCCTGTATCCGATTCAGTACTGCTTGCGAATAGGCCGTCTGGGCTTGCAGTTTGTCGGCTGGCGTGCCGCTGCCGATGGTGTAACGGGCGGTGGCGGCATTGAAACTTTCGAGGGCGGAGCTTTCCGCTTTCTTCACTGAGGTAACGGCAGCCTGGGTGGCAAACAGCTGATAGTAGGACTGCACAGCGAACAGGAACACCGACTGGATAGTGGCATCCTGGGTTAAGTTTAGTGCGGTAAGCACCTGTCTGGCGTTCTCCAGGGCGGCGGCACGTGCGCCGAAATCGTACAACAGGTAATTCAATGAGGCACTGACACTTTGCTGGTCATAGGTTGCCGTGCGGGGCGTGAACGAATTGCTGCCACCGGTACGGTTCCTCGATACCGCTCCGGCGATGCTGATCGATGGCAGATAGGCGGATTTGCTGATGCCAACCTGGGCTGCCTGGACTCTAGCAATCGCCCAAGCCTCGCTGGTTTGCGGGTTGTTGCACAGCGCATGTTCCACCACATCAGTCAACGAAAGTGGAGTTTTGGTGAACTGGATGTTCTCGCAGGGAATAACGGGCAGAGAATGCTGAATGCTTCCCGCCATGGAGCTCGCAGTCAGCCCCTGCGTCGAAAAAGGGTCGACTCTCTCCGCAATGGCAGGAATCGCCACACCAGCCAGAAAACTGGTTGCAATGACTATTGCAGCATCACGCAAGCGGGAATGATTATCCACAGATACAATAACCACTTTCGATTCTTTCATGGGCAAGAAGGTAAGCCTTGATTTTCAAGAGGAGTTCATTCCCTTTAAAATAGAATATGACATAGGCAAAATATTGCATCTGCTTGGCGAGTACACTACTTGATAACTAACTTTATATCAAATAGTTACAGTGTTGTTTGTCATTTTTGTGAATAACTCAGGCAAATTAAATGCTGAGTAGCAGAGGTGTGATCAAAGCTCATTTGCGTTAGAATGCGCGCGCGCCTCGGTAGCTCAGTGGATAGAGCGACCCCCTCCTAAGGGGTAGGTCGGACGTTCGATTCGTCTTCGGGGCACCAATATCCATCAGGTTTTTAGCGATTCACGCCGTTTAAACCCACAGCAGCATTTGCATAATTTCACTAGGTATTTCAGACGTTAGCACGAGTCCACGACACAATACCGGCCACATCCATGGCACCTGCCTGTCTTGCCACCTCGCGTCCATTTTTGAATATTGCCAAGGTGGGGATGCTGCGGATGTTATAGCGCGCGCCCAGCTCCTGTGCTTCTTCTGTATTTAGTTTAGCTAAACGTATTTCTGGCTCAAGTTTCTCTGCTGCCTGAATAAAGGCGGGCGCCATCATGCGGCAGGGACCACACCATGGTGCCCAGAAATCCACCAGAACCGGGATATCGTTACGCGTGATGTGCTTCTCGAAGTTGCTGCTGCTCAGCTCAACCGGATGCGCGTTAAACAGAGCTTGTTTGCATTTGCCGCAGTTCGGCTGGCTGGTTAACTTTCCAGCGGGAATGCGGTTTACCGCATCGCAACTCGGGCAGACGATATTAATGGAGTCGTTCATGGTTTTTACCTCCGTTGTGAATGCTTCCTACATGGGGAACGATAGTTTAAATTTCAAACCGCATCGATAAATCTACCGCCTGTATATCTTTGGTCAGGCCACCAATGGAGATACGTTCTACGCCGGTCTCGGCGATAGCGCGTATTTTATCAAGAGTAATGCCGCCAGAGGCTTCCAGTTCGGCGCGCCCGGCAGTGAATTTGACAGCAACACGCATACTATCGAGATCGAAATTGTCGAGCAAAATTAGCTTGGCACCTGCATCTAGCGCTTCACGCAGCTGTTCCAGATTTTCTACTTCAATTTGAACGCTTATACCCTCAGGAACAAGATGGAAAGCTTGTTCCAACGCATGACGGATGCCACCCGCAGCTAGAATATGATTCTCCTTAATCAGTACGCCATCAAATAAACCAATCCGCTGGTTATGCCCGCCCCCCGTTTTCACCGCATATTTCTGTGCCATGCGCAGACCTGGCAGCGTCTTGCGTGTATCCAGAATTTTTGCGTGCGTGCCGCGTACCGCCTCAACATAGCGCCGAGTCTGCGTGGCGGTCGCAGAAAGTGTCTGCAAAAAATTGAGTGCGCA
>JANMWF010000214.1:0-12789 GCA_031393845.1 Nitrosomonadales bacterium
GCGCGCAAGTGCCACCATGCCGATGTAAAGTGGGAAGCGCACTGGCAGCTTGCCTGAGTTGTAATACAGCCCGACCATGGCGAGTACTTCCAGGTAGAGGAATAGCAGTAATAGGTCGGTAAGTGTCACTTGTACTGCCCGCACCATAATCATGGTCTCGTTCGCCATGGCGAACACTGTGGCAATAGCGATAACTAGCAAGCCGATATGTTCGACCAGAGAAAGAAGTCGCTGATTGAATCTTTTAATGGTTATTTTTCTCAAGCTGTTGGCCCGTTCATTAAACTTCAGCGTCGCACTAATTTCAATAGTTGAAGGAAGGTGTCACACGTCCATCAACAGTTGCAAGGCTTTGTGATATTTTTCCGCAGTTTTTTCGATTATGTCGGCAGGAACTTTCGGTGCTGGGAGCTGTTTGTTCCAGCCAGAAGCTTCCAGCCAGTCACGTACGAACTGCTTATCAAAGCTAGGCGGATTGCTACCCACAGTGTATTGATCCGCTGGCCAGAACCGCGAGGAATCAGGCGTCAGCGCTTCATCAATCAAATACATTTTTCCTGATGAATCCACACCGAATTCAAATTTTGTATCAGCAATTATTATCCCCCTCGTGGCCGCAAATTCCGCCGCCTGGGTATACAGCGACAAGGCGGCATGGCGTACTGCATTCGCACGCGGCACACCCAGCAATTTTACGGCCTGCTCGAAGGAGATATTTTCATCGTGTTCACCCGCTGGTGCCTTGGTTGAAGGTGTAAATAAGGGCTGCGGCAGTTTTTGTGCTTCCTGTAAATCGGCGGGTAATTTAATGCCGCACACCATGCCAGTTGTTTGGTATTCCTTCCAAGCGGAACCGGCCAGATAGCCACGCACGATGGCCTCAATGGGCACGGGTCTCAAGCGTTTAACTACAGAGGCCCGGCCGGCCAGCTGCGCGCGTTCTTCATCAGTTTTGACTAACGATTCTGGCTGGATATCGGTAAGGTGATTAGGGAGAACGTGATTAAGCTTACTAAACCAGAAATTGGACAGGGTAGTGAGCACTTGACCCTTTCCTGGTACTGGCGTCGGTAAAATGACATCAAAAGCGGACAAGCGATCAGTTTGCACAATGAGCAGACGCTCATCATCCACTTCATAGATGTCGCGCACTTTACCGCGGTGCAGTAATGGCAAGCTGGTTAAGTTGGATTCAAGCAATACAGACATAGGGTTCCCCTGTTAGCTTAGTGATGGCAGTTTGATTTCAGCAATCGCTTCGGCCTGCTGCTTGCGGAATGCGATGAGACGCTTGGCCAGCTGTGTATCGTTCATTGCCAGCATGGCTATTGCGAACAGGCCGGCATTCGCCGCACCAGCTTCGCCGATAGCAAATGTGGCCACCGGAATACCCTTGGGCATTTGCACGATGGATAGTAGCGAATCGATTCCCTTGAGGTATTTGGATGGGATGGGTACGCCCAGCACTGGCAGAGTAGTTTGGCCAGCAATTACGCCAGCCAGATGGGCTGCACCACCCGCACCGGCAATGAAACACTGTACCCCTTGCTCACTCATTTCCTGAACATAGCTTAATAACAGTTCAGGTGAGCGGTGCGCAGAGATTACGCGTGCATCGTAAGTCACTCCAAAATCATGCAAAGGGCGCGCGGCCTGCTGCATGATTTCCCAGTCATTTGCACTGCCCATCAAGATGGCAACCAGTGGTTTGTTCATGTGCCTTCCTCATTTAAGGTTGTTTTTTAAATTTACTTATGGTTTTTGTTATTTTATTTCTAATAGCCTATCAAATTTCGTTCGCATATTTGTTTGTAATAATCAATTTTTTATGTAAATCCAAAGCTGGAAGTCTCGCTGCCTGCCAGCAACATATGGATAGGCTCCCCACTATGATGCAGAACTGAGTTAGTACTCCAGCATATTTGGCATTGTCATTCCGTGTATTACAAGTGATGAGTACTCATAAAATATATTAAGCAATTGAATAATAGGTATATTATTATTAAAATTAATGAAAGAATTATAGATCAATTTTATTAAATTTATCAGTGCAATTCAGCTGCACAAGGCAATAGAACAGCATAAATGGATTGATTTGTGTATCGGTTGGAGGTACTTATACCGCAGTTAAAATTTAAATGATTGGTCAGAGTTCAGCCCTACTGCTTTTTATGCGGGCATTTCGCCCAAGAAAGATTCTCAGATGTGTATATACCTTGTATTTGGGTGAACTTTAGAAGTTAACGGCGTCTTTAAGGTTCATAATTATTTTTTAAATCCAATAAGGTAGATACCGATAACTTTTCCGACTTTATCTTTAATTGGATCATAACAAGTGTAGTAAGATTTACCTAAAATATCGATATCGCCACAGTACACCTCACCCTTAATTACTGCATCATAGGCCTTGTTATGAGCAAGTTTAGTTCCAATCCCGCGTTCTCCTTTAGGCGTTAATACGTTTGTACTAACCCGAATAAATTCGACGCCATCTTTAACGAAAACAGTAGAATAAGCACCAGACGTTTTTTTAATTTCATCAACGACACTAAAATTATTGTTTATTTTTTGTTTACCGAAATAAATAACTGGAGCAATTATATTTCCAGACTTTTCTATTCCTTCTAGTCTAGGTTCGCCCATTTTTATAAATTTCCCTTTAAGTTCATTAACTGTTTTTCTGGGGTCATCTGCACTTGCAGTGGCCATAAACAGCAATGTTGTTAGAAATAGAATTGATTTTTTCATAAAGCATGCCCTTACTTTCAATATGTTGATTCAACTAAATGCGTTCATGGTTATTGAATTTTAAGTATTCATCGTATGATTGTACATCTCAATAAGTATTATTTATTAAAATAACCTGTCTATAGTGTTTTTTAATTTTTTGGAGTACTCAAATTTCAGTATTTTGAAAGTATCATACTTCTTATGGCTAACGTTTCGGAGTTCTTTATAATCTTATACCGGTACATGCCGTTCCTGGATTTACAGCGAACGTTGTGCCTTGAAAGTGTCAAAGTCGGGCTTAATGCACGTATCCGTCGTGTTGTAGTTTGAGCAAAATTTGCTGCACCGCCTCTTCCACGCTAATATTTGTAGTGTCAATTACTAGTTCGGGGTTTTCCGGGGTTTCATAGGGATCACTGATGCCGGTAAATTCCTTAACTATGCCAGCACGGGCTTTTGCGTAAAGTCCTTTGCGGTCACGGCCTTCACATACATGTAGCGGCGTGGCTACATGAATTTCAAAAAAACCGCCCAATGGTTCGATCATGACCCGTACGTCTCGACGAGTGGCATGATAGGGTGCAATCGGTGCGCAAATGGCAATACCCCGGTTCTTGGTGATTTCAGAAGCTACGAAACCGATTCGCCGTACGTTGAGATCGCGATGCTCACGCGAGAAGCCCAACTCACTGGAAAGATGTTTGCGCATGATATCGCCATCCAGCAAAGTAACTTGCCTACCGCCCATTTCCAGCAGCTTGGTCATTAGCACTTTGGCCAAAGTTGATTTCCCAGCGCCAGACAAACCTGTAAAAAATATTGTAAGGCCCTGTTTATCACGGGCTGGATAGGCTATACGTAATTCATTCAATACTTCCGGGAAAGAAAACCACTCAGGAACTTTTAGCCCTTCCACCAGGCGATGTTTCAGTTCCGTATCGGTCAGACTAGCGCTAAGTGCACCTTCAGGCACTTCTTCCAGAGGGAGATATTGTGCGCGTTCTTCTACGTAAACCATGCGTGAAAATGGGATCAGTTCTATGCCTACAGCGTTGCGCTTCGATGCGTTGGCGGGTAAACAGTATTCCTGGAACAAATCCAGGCCGCGTCGGGTACCCTCATTTACCATGTGCTCGCCGCCAACAATTAAATGAGAGCAGCCATAATTGCGTTGCACAATGGCTTTCCAAAAAACTTCACGTAAGCCGGATCCGCGAGGGTATAGGGGAAGTAAAGATAATGCCGTGGTCGTGGAAGAAAAACGCGGCATGATGGCTTGATAGCAGCGTATCAAGGTGAAGTAATCGGGATGATCAGGTTCTGCGTTGCCGATGATGGGGTGGATTAGCAAATTGGCTTCATAGGCCATGGCAGAGCGCAACATAAATTCATATTGAACGCGGTGCAATGGTTGGTGTGTTTGAAAAGCAATGATACGACGCCAGCCGCGTTGCGCGAAATATTTGCGTAATTCTTCCGGGGTAAGGTGGAGTGTCGGGTAGTCGTGGCGTAAGGGAAAGGATAACCCCTCAAGACGTCCAGAAACAGCATGCTGGTCTTTTTGCTTTAAAAGATGGGCGACACCGGGGTGAGCGGGGTCAACGGAATTGAATAGAGCTTGTGCTTCCATAGTTCTATCAGGCTGCCAAAGCTCTTCCACTGTGATTACGGCCAGCATGAAGCCTTCTGGATCGCGCAACGCAAGACGACTGCCGGGCACAAGTTGTTGGGCAACTGAATCCGGGATATCCAGAGTAATGGGCATAGGCCAAAACGTGCCATCGGCGAGGCTCATGTCATTCAGAGTGCTGTTGTAGTCGGCCTGGTTCATGAAGCCGCGTAATGGAGAGAATCCTCCGTTAAGCAGCAACTCCAAGTCTGATAATTGCCGCTTGTTAAGATCCAGTGATGGGAAGTGTATGGCTTCGCGGCATAGGGTTTCCGCACGTGTTTGGTCGATATTCAGATTGACCAAGTCGCCACCATATGGCGTGATTAATTTATCTATTATGTTTGGCATTGTGATTGAATGTAGTGTTGAATATTTGGTTGAACCGGTCGAATTGATTTTCTGGCATGCAATTAATACCGGCTGCACCTTTTCTTCCTCCGCCTGTTTCAAATTGCTCGCATACTTTATCGGCACCGGTTTTTGTAGCCAATGGCGCTCGCACGCTAACCACGAATCCTCCGTTAGTGCGTTTAGTCAATATAGCGTGGGCTTTTAAAGGGAATGCTGTGGCCAGGAGATTCCCGAATACGCCGGAGATGCGACGACTCCATGGTGCATCGGGAAGAAAGTAAATCGCCCCTGCGGTACTTTCCACTTCTGGTTTTAGTTTTTTGGTTAGTGCAATATCTTCAATATAGCCATTTTTCAAAGTTTCAAAGACTGGTTCTTCATGGATAAAGGTAAATGGGTCGCGATAATGGTGCATGACTTGATAAAGTTCGGCGGGATGAAAATATAAATCTTGTAATGATTCTCCATAAGCATTGTAGTTGATGCACTCTCCTAATTCTTGCAGTGTGTCTAGCTGGGTCGAGGTAAGTTGCAGAGTTTTTGATGCGTGAATAGCACTTTCATGCATGTTGTCTCCAAATGCGGCAACTACGGCCCAAATTAAAAATTGTCCGTTAAGGTGATTGTTAACCAGTAAACCAGTACAGATGTTGGGGCCGGTGTCGATATAAGTGGTTAGTTGAGGATGAGTGGGAATGTCGCCAGAGATGTGATGATCAAAATATCGTACTTGCGCTCCGCGATCCAATGCTGACAGTAGAGCCTCTCGGTTTTTGCTCATGGCAATATCCAAAACGGTAATCTGGTCACCGACTTTAGCTTGTACTTGTGCCAGCAAGGAAATATCCCGTTTTACACCCGTGATAAGAATGCTGTTAGCCGGATGAGCGAGACGTAGTTGATGCAAGGCACAAATACCATCCGCATCGCCGTTAAAAATATCGTAAATGATCACATTGCGCTCTATCGTTAATTTTTATTGATCAAATAAACTGTATGGGCTGGCGATTTTCGTTCAACATGCAAATGCTGTGTTATTTGCACGCGAATTGATGGAAGCTTGGATTAAGTGGAAGTTAATTTGTTCTGCACTAATTGGGGTTTTGAAAGCGCGGGTTTTTTCGCGAAATAGCCTTTGATACCACTGAGAATGGCGCGTGCCATTTTTTCCTGGTAGCCCTTGTCATTCAGGCGAAGCTCTTCGCTGGGATTGCTGATGAAAGCGGTTTCAATCAATATTGATGGGATGTCCGGTGATTTCAGCACGGCGAAACCAGCTTGTTGAACAGAGTTGCCATGTAATGTATTAATGTTGCCCATCTCACCGAGCACATGCTTGGCCAGCTTCAAGCTGTCGTCGATGGTGGCCGTTTGCGAAAGATCCAGCAATGTGCGCGCGAGATAGGGCTCTTTTTCTGCGAGATTCACGCCGCCAATTAAATCAGCCTCGTTTTCTTTTTTTGCTAGCCAGCGCGCGCTAGCGCTAGTAGCACCGCGTTCGGACAGGGCGAATACTGAGGAGCCGCGTGCATGTGGTTTAATGAAAGCATCGGCATGGATAGAGATAAGTAAATCGGCGCGCACTTGACGCGCTTTTTGCACACGTCCGTTCAGTGAAATGAAATAATCGCCGTCGCGAATTAATACGCCATGCATGTCCGGGGTCTCATCCATCAGTTCCTTCAATTTGCGTGCGATCGCCAGCGTGACGTTTTTTTCGTAGGTGTCATTGTATCCTTTCGCGCCCGAGTCTTCGCCACCATGTCCGGCATCGATAGCTATGATGAGCATACGTGTGCGCATCTCAGGCCAGGGGCGCGACGTAGATTTGTTTGAGTTAATTGTCGGCTGTGGAATGGTCTGCGTACTTGCTATTTTATATTTTGTTGATTCACTCTCTGAAGGTAACCGACTGTCGGTGTTGGGGGCGGATTCAAGCGTGCGAGTTGCTGGCTCTTCCTGCAATAGTGCCATCATCGGATCAAAAGGAATGGCGGGGTAGATATCAAGAATCAGGCGGTGTTTGTAATTTGCTACCGGCATAAGGTTGAATAATTGCGGCTTGACTTGGGACTTAAGGTCAAACACCAAGCGCGCTATGCCGGGTTTGAAGCGGGCCAAACGTATGCTTTTTATGTAAGGGTCGTCGCTGCGAATTGTACCAACGAGCTTACTAAGAGGGCCGTTAGTTTCGACATCTTTTAGATCAATCACCAGTCGATCGGGATTTCTAATGGAAAATAATTCATAGCGGATTGGTTTGGCTGATTCCAACGTTAGGCGAGTGTATTCAAGTGCCGGCCAAACGCGGGCAGAGCTGATGGCGATAGCTGCATGCGCGTGTGGAAGCCACAGCAAAAGGCTAAATACGACTAACTTTGCAGTACTTTTAAGCATTCCCTGCCAGCCTGTGAAATTGCACGAACTTCAATATTGCGACCATTACATATTGTTTCAGCAGATAATATTTCGAGTGTAATTTCAATATCCGCTTGTGGCACAAGATCTTGCGCTTTTTCTGGCCACTCCACCAGGCATACGTTCCGCCCGTCAAACTCATCGCGGAAGCCGGCGGCATCCCATTCATCCGCATCGTGGAAGCGGTAGAGATCAAAGTGACGCAAGTGTAACCCACCAGCTTGATACAGCTCAAGCAAAGTATAGGTTGGGCTTTTGACCCGTCCAATATAGCCCATCGCATGCAGTAGTGCACGTACCAGAGTGGTTTTACCGGCGCCTAAGTCACCATGCAAATAAATCACCATGCCAGGCTTTATTCCTGGGGCTAGTCGTGCTGCAAAAGCAGCGGTAGCGACTTCATCGGCCAGCAGTAGGCTTATTCGGCTATTATTCTGATTATGCAAATCGAGACACCTCAAGTTGTGGATTACACCGCACTGGCCACCAAAATAAAAGAATGGGGTAAGGAGCTTGGATTTCAGGCAGTAGGTATCGCTGATATAAACCTTCATGATGCTGAGGAACGCTTGTTGGAATGGCTCGCGCAAGGCTTCCATGGCGAGATGGATTATATGGCAAAACATGGCGCTAAACGCACCCATCCGGCGGAATTAATTCCGGGCACACTGCGCGTCATCTCTGTACGTATGGACTATTATCCACCCACTGTGAAAGACAGTTGGGAAGTGATAGAGAATGGCAGCCGTGCTTTCATTTCACGCTATGCCCTGGGACGCGACTATCACAAAGTTTTGCGTAACCGTCTGAAAAAACTGGCTGAAAAAATTCGCACTGAGGTGGGAGGTTGCAGCTATCGCGTATTCACCGACAGTGCGCCAGTAATGGAAGTAGAGTTAGCATATAAAGCTCGGTTGGGCTGGCGTGGTAAACACACGTTGCTGTTGTCGCGCGACCATGGTTCGTGGTTTTTTCTGGGCGAGCTCTACACCGATCTGCCGCTTCCCATTGATGAACCGGAATCGGATCATTGCGGCACCTGCATGGCGTGTATTCAAGTGTGTCCGACGCAGGCTATCATCGCGCCATATAAGCTGGATGCACGGCGCTGCATTTCCTACCTGACCATCGAACTTAAAAGTAGCATTCCTCTAGAGTTACGCCCGCTTATCGGCAATCGCATTTACGGCTGCGACGATTGTCAAATGGTGTGTCCATGGAATCGTTTTGCGCACAAAAGCCTCGAACCGGATTTCGCTGCAAGGCACGGGCTGGATGATGTCGCATTAACCGAATTATTTGGATGGGACGAGGAAACGTTCAATCAGAAATTTTCTGGCAGTGCTGTCTACCGCATCGGTCATGAGCAATGGCTACGCAACATCGCTGTGGCGCTAGGTAATGCGCCCAACAGCATTGAAGTGCTGGCCGCGCTGCAAACCCGTGCTCAAGACGCGTCTCCGTTAGTGCGCGAGCATGTAGCATGGGCACTGGAACGGCAAAGAGGCTGATCATTTGTTAGGTCAAATAATCTATTCGAAATAATGGTATATCAGACATGCCCGAGCAGTAATTTGATGATTGGATACGACCGCACCAAGGGCTACTTTCACTCAAGCGCTCATTGGGACAGTACAAATGTCACCAGCTTCTCGATATTTTCATCCGATACCCTGGGAGAGTATGGGGGCATGGCGATTCCACCAGTTACATCCGTCCAATTGCCCTTGCCTCCCGCCTTTACCTTTGCAATCAGACGCGCCTTGGCGTCAGGATCTCCCTTGTAGCGGTTGCTTACGTCGCGCCATGCGGGGCCAACTAACTTGGTTTCGATTTTGTGACAGACTAGGCAGCCGCTTTTGTTAGCTAAAACCAGTCCCTCCTCGCGACTCAGCGCCCCGCCACCCACGTCATTTTTCACAGTAAGGGGCATTTCGGTCTTCTCCGAAGAGGAGAGTTTTGAGGCAGCAGATTCTAGCGCTGCTTTTTCCGGCACTTTTTCCTTTGTGGGCGTGAGCATTGGTTGCCCGGCAATAATTGGAGAGTTTTGTTTTAGGTTTTGTGCTTTATTATGGCTAGCCAACTCATCCCTTATGCCGCCATTCGTCTTCGCTAGCTTGCCTGTTTTTTCAGGTGCAGTTGGAGCAACGACCGTCGACGTTGGTAATGTTATTTCCGGTACCTTGTCCTTCGCGGGAGAGGCCATTGACGGATCGGTGATAACGGTAGTGTTGTGATCAGTTGCAGGTGGCGATGCTGGGACTAGACTGGACTCCTTTTCGCTCTTATTTCCGCACGCCGATAACATCAGTACGGCAATGGCAATAACAAATCTTGACTGTTTCATATCCACCTCATGTTGTTGATGTGCTCATTCCTTGCTTTTGAAAGCTGTGCTCGATTACAGCTGTCAGGCGGCAAGGTGAACATTTTGAATATAAACACAATTGGTGTGTATTAGCAATGTAGTAATTGCTAGCGTAAGATGTGCCACTTAGGATAGACAGTTTTAAATAGTTTATTTCCGTAATCTTTTGATGAGGAGAGCAATATGCGCATTTGGCTATTATTCCTGACTTTTCTTTCCACACTGGCTTTAAGCGGCTGTGGCTACAACACTCTGCAATCCACCGACGAGCAAATCAAGGCAAGCTGGGCTGAAGTGCTAAACCAATATCAGCGCCGTGCCGATTTGGTGCCCAACCTGGTCAATACTGTCAAAGGCTATGCCGCACAGGAGCAGGCAGTGTTACTGGGTGTAACCAATGCGCGTGCAAAGGTCGGCAGCATCCAGGCTACACCAGAGCTCATCAATAACGAAAAAGCTTTCGCCAAATTTCAAGCTGCTCAGAGCGAACTGGCTTCGGCATTAAGCCGCCTGCTGGTAGTGAGCGAGAATTATCCGCAGTTGAAATCTGACGCCAACTTTCGCGATTTGCAAGCGCAGCTTGAGGGCACGGAAAATCGTATTACAGTGGCGCGTAATCGATATATTAAAACCGTGCAGGATTACAATATTGTTGTGCGCTCTTTCCCCGGCAACTTAACCGCGATGATGTTTGGGTTCAAGGTGAAGCCGTCGTTCACAGTCGAAAACGAGAAAGAAATTTCCAAGCCGCCGACTGTTGATTTCAGCGCGCCTAGTCAGCTATCGCCGGCTAAGTGACATGGTACGTGTCTGGGCGCTAGCCCTGCTGCTTGCACTGGTATGGTTAAGCGGTTTAGCGCATGCCGAAGTAGCGGTGCCGCCATTAAGCGCGCGCGTAACTGATTTAACCAGCACCCTCGATGCCGCCCAAAAGCAACAACTTGAAACACGCCTCGCCCAATTTGAAGCGAAAAAAGGCGCGCAAATTGCTGTGCTGCTAGTTCAAACTACCCAACCGGAAACGATTGAACAATACGGTATCCGGGTTGTTGAAGCTTGGAAGCTTGGGCGCAAGGGTATTGATGATGGTGTATTGCTGCTCATTGCCAAAGATGATCGTACATTGCGCATTGAAGTCGGCTACGGTTTGGAAGGTGTGCTACCCGATGCTGTTGCGAAGCGTATTATTGCCGAGACCATAACTCCCCACTTTAAGCGTGGTAATTACTATGCGGGTATCGCATCGGGGATTGAACAATTGCTGGCGGTAATTGAAGGCGAATCGTTACCGCCTCCACGTGAGCGCGGTGCAATATCAGGAAGTTTTAAAAATCTTGAGTCGTTGTTGTTTATCGGTTTTATGTTGGCGATTGTGGTGGGCGGTGTACTGCGCAAATTTTTAGGACGGCTACCCGCAGCGATTATCATTGGTTTTGCTACAGCTATGCTCGCTTGGCTCATCGTCGCGCCTATTTTGATAGCGGGGATTGTGGGCATCATCGCGTTTGCTTTCACTTTGGTCGGTGGTGGACGAGGTGCTTTTGGAGGCGGTAGTTTCGGCCAAGGAGGGTTTGGCGGGGGTGGATTTGGAGGCGGCGGCGGTGGTTTTGGCGGCGGTGGCGCATCGGGGCGATGGTGAATGGCTATTCAGCGCATCATTAAGCATTTAATTACTGGCAGCATGGCAGTGAGAGCTGCGTTCCCTGCACATTCGCTGAACGCCATCGAGCAGGCAATTCATGAAGCCGAAGCCAAGCATGCCGGGCAAGTCCGCTTTGCGGTTGAAGCATCGCTCGATTTCGACGCTCTCTGGCGTAATCAGACTGCGAGTGAGCGGGCTATCGATATGTTTTCGCAATTGAGAGTGTGGGACACCGAGCACAATAATGGAGTGTTGATTTACTTGCTGCTTGCCGATTGTGACGTGGAAATTGTCGCTGACCGTGGCATACACACGAAGCTTGGCAAGGCTGGCTGGGAAGAAATTTGTCTTGAAATGGAATCGGCATTTCGGCTGGGCAAGTTTGAAGCTGGGGTAATTAATGGAATTCATGCAGTAAGTAGCCATTTGCAGCAGCATTTCCCGAAAAAATCTACTTCAGAGAATGAGTTGCCGAATAAACCAATAATATTATGAACAGCAGGCAATAGTACATTGCTACATGTGAGTGCCGTTTTTTTTCAATTGCAAAATGTACCGTGTTTATTAGAGTGCGCGATCGTCAGAGCGAGTTTGATCAGTTGCCATTGTTCAGTAGGTATTGTTCGCGAGCTTGTTATTTTAGGATAGATTAAAAACTGTAAACGAATGTATCAAACGATTGTTTCATAATTAGCCGGGTGATAGAATTTTTCTGTTATTGCTTTAAGACGTGTGCGACAGGCGTAATATTTAATTTGCGATGCGGCTTGTGCGCCACTGTTTCTAATACCAAGGAAAGCACTATGCTGAAACAAAATATCATTGCCGTATTATGGTTGGCAAGTTTGCCATTCGCTAC
The DNA here is from genome assembly GCA_031393845.1 of Nitrosomonadales bacterium. Lineage (GTDB taxonomy): Bacteria > Pseudomonadota > Gammaproteobacteria > Burkholderiales > Gallionellaceae > Nitrotoga. The sequence continues at coordinate 12,041 of JANMWF010000214.1, forward strand.
TCATGCTGCTGATTCTTATAGCATGGATCCTCAACATACCTATGCTCATTTCAGTGTCAATCATTTGGGTTTTTCCACCATGCAAGGTCGTTTCGATAAAAGTAGCGGAAAGGTAATTTTAAATCGTGATGCAAAGAGTGGGTCGGTGGATGTCACCATTGAAGCGGCTTCAATCACCACTGGTTTTGGCAAGCGCGACGATCATCTGCGTTCACCAGATTTCTTCAATGTCGTCGAATTTCCTAATCTGACATACAAATCGAGTGTAGTAAAATTCAAGGGTGATACTCCGGTCAGTGTAGAAGGCAATCTCACTCTGCTCGGTGTGACCAAGCCGGTAACGCTGACCATTCTTGCCTTCAAGTGCGCCAATCACCCGATGAATAAAAAAGAGCTATGCGGCGCGGATGCCATCGCACAGATTAAACGCTCAGATTTCGGCATGAAATTTGGGCTGCCTAACATAGGTGATAACATAAAGTTGGTGTTCGAAGTGGAAGCATATAAAGATTAATCTGTACTTGCAACGCAGAAGAAATGGCAAGCACATGCTTGTCATTTCTTCTGGTGAAAAGGACACATCATAAAAAAATTTAAAACTATTATTCCAGCTCCGCTTAGGAGCCATTGGGTAGGTGATGGTTTTTCTGTGCGATCGGTTTTGATTGACATGGCTATTACATAGGAAATTAGCCTATTTTTAATGTTTGATTATGGCGAGTCTTGGGCGTTTACGCCGACATTGGAGA
>JANMWF010000302.1:0-1728 GCA_031393845.1 Nitrosomonadales bacterium
CGGTTCGCCCCAGCCCACAGGCATATGTTCAGCCACGACCGTGAGCTTTGCACCGATGGAATCGCCGGATTTACGCAGCGCATCCATGTACGCTTCCAGTTGCTCAACATAACTGTCATCGGCGACAAAGAAGGGATTGCAATTGACGTCATCCCAATTCTTGAATGGCACCACTATTTCACCCAATTGCGATAAGTAGCCACGAATCACAACACCATAACGTTCGTTCAGCCATTTTTTCGCAATCGCTCCAGCTGCTACGCGCACTGCGGTCTCGCGCGCAGATGCTCGCCCGCCACCGCGAGGGTCGCGGATGCCGTATTTCTGCCAATAAGTATAATCGGCATGGCCGGGACGAAAGCTTTCGGCGATGTTGCCGTAGTCTTTGCTACGTTGGTCTTCGTTGCGGATCAACAATGCAATCGGTGTGCCAGTGGTCTTGCCTTCAAATATGCCGGATAAAATCTCTACCGTGTCTGTCTCGCGCCTTTGGGTGACGTGGCGCGAAGTGCCGGGCTTACGGCGATCCAGTTCGCGTTGAATATCTGCTGTGCTTAACACCATCCCAGGCGGACAACCATCCACCACGCAACCGATTGCAACACCGTGCGATTCGCCGAAAGATGTAACACAGAATAAAGTACCAAATGTATTTCCCGACATGGCTAAACTCGCTAAATTTATAAAGCAAGTTTAACATACCACATTTCTCTCAAATCGCTCCAGCTATGCGGTTGATGTGCGATAAGATTTTTTGAGAGATGTTTGGACGATTTGCGGCCTCGGTCCGATTACCCCGCCAACCATTAATTCCTGGTTACATAAATGAAAGCAATTTTAATGACCGCAGCTGGCAGCCCAGATGTGCTGCAGCTGCGTGAAATTCCCCTACCCGAACTACCTTCAGAACACCATGTGCGGATCAAGCTGGCCGCTGCGGGCATCAATCCGCTGGATACCAAGCTGCGCGCCAAGCCAGCCTATTACCCCGACAAACTTCCCGCCATCCTGGGCTGTGATGGTGCAGGTATCGTAGAAGCCATCGGCACGGCCGTGACGCGTTTTACAGTCGGTGATGCGGTCTATTTCTGCAGCGGTGGTATTGGCGGCGAGCCCGGCTGCTATGCCGAATATACCAACGTGCATGAAGACTACTGTGCTTTCAAACCCGCTAACCTCAGCCTGCATGAAAGCGCTGCGTTGCCACTGGTACTGATCACTGTGTGGGAGGCGCTAGTCGAACGCGTTAATCTGCAAGCCAAACAAACTATCCTCATCCATGCCGCGGCTGGGGGTGTCGGGCATATCGCCGTGCAACTAGCCCACCATCTGGGCGCGCATGTCGCGGTAACAGTAAGCGATGAAAAAAAAGCCGGGCTGGTGCAGGGTCTTGGTGCAGAAAAAATCATTAACTACCGCGAGCAGGACTTCGTGCGGGAAGTTCTTGTCTGGACTGCTGATAAGGGTGTGGACGTGGTATTTGACACGGTAGGTGGCGAGGTCTTTCTGCGCTCGTTCAATGCAGCGTGCATTGGCGGTAAAGTGGTCAGCTTGCTGTCCACCCCGCTGTCATTGGCTGATACCCAGCTGGCGCGACTGCGCAATCTGTCGTTGTGCTACGAGCTTATGCTCACGCCGCAAATTATGCATTTGCATGACGAGCGTATTCGTCAGCGCAAAATACTGGAACAGGGGACGCAGCTAATTGAAACGGGTAAACTCGGCGTG
>JANMWF010000239.1:0-4147 GCA_031393845.1 Nitrosomonadales bacterium
AGCTTCATCGTGGTCACCCATGACTTGGATCTAGCGGGAAAAATGCAGCGGCGGCTTCGTTTGATGGATGGAATGCTTCACGAAGCGTGATTGCCGCAGAGGCTAATTAAGAATCGGCCGCTCTTCAAGTCCCGCCAAGCGCAGCCAGTATTTGATTCTTCAATGCCTTGATCAGCGCGGTCTCGTCGGGCGGCATACCCTCGGGCGCTGGCAAAACACGGTCTGCATAAAACAAGCCTAACTGTACTTTTTGCACCACCAGCGGTAGCACGATAAAACTGCGTGCGTCTGGCAATAGGGCGCGATGCCATACAGGCAAGAGATCGCGTATTTTTTCGCTGCTGGCATCCGATATCATCAGGTCGGTGTTATTTTCCATGGACAAATGGAACAGATCCCGCTCCGATGTCATCTGAAAAACAAAGCGCTCCTGGCGCGAGGCATGGCCTTCTCCAAGCGCAACGCGGGCACGGAACTGACCCGACTTGGTATCCTTTAAACACATGGTCGCAAAGCGAAAGCCCATGCTACGGTACAGCGTTTCCAGCACCACTAAGATCAGTTCATTGACTTTGCTGCGGCCCAATGCCCGCATCTGTATCATATCCTGCACGCCGGCCAATAATAAATCGCGCGCATTGACCGGCTTGCCACTGGGATGAAAACCTTCAGTCTTGTTGTCCGCGCCCATGGTCATCATCAACAACACGTCCGACGTGACACTTTCAGTGCTGGCAACCTTGATATCCGTCCCGTCACGCTTAAAACTCTCAGTCAGCACTCGCATTTCCCCGGCAACTAAAGTAAACAACTCGCGCATTTTTTCAGTGTCAAGATTTAACGCTGCTCCAAAACGCGCCAGCAATTTTTGTTCATCCGCCTCCACTTCTGCGTCATCGCGTGAAACTAATTGGGATGCCTCGGCACTAAATGAGGCAACCTGCCGCATCCACTCTTGACGATTGCCCGCCACCCGTTGCCTACCGGCAGGCACAGCACTTAACGCATTTATAATAGTTTCCGGGATATTCCATTCAGTCAGCACCGCTTCGGTCAGCTCGTCATAGCTACAGCCGAGCACTTGGACTGAGGCTGCGACCGGAGTGTGTTTGCCTGCGCCGACGAGCATGTCAATTTGTCCTAAAGAGGCGTGTTCGTGCGATGCCACCAGCAAACGACCCAGGTTTTTGAACAAGGCCGCAATCGAAACTTCTTCTGCACCTTGGTACTGGCTGTTGCGTGCCAGCTCGCGACCGACCAAGCTGGCACGTAAGGCGTTGGCAAGCTCTGCACGGATACTCCGCGCATGCTTATGGTTGGACAAGCTATCGACCAGCAGCATGGCCAGCGCACTAGTTTTTACTAAATCAAACCCGAGCATAAAAATCGCTCGGGTGATGGTCGTTACGGGCGTGTTGGACCCCCGGCGATAAGACGCCGAGTTCGATAGACGCAAAATCTTTTGCGTTAACGCCACATCTGACAACACACAATGCGTAAGATTATTGGTTGCTTCGTCATCGGACGCCGTGATTTGGACAACGCGCGACACAGAAGAGCCGAGCGCAAACAGTCCAACATCGCTACTGAGCTTTTGCACAAGCGCATCGCGCACGTTATGCATTTCGCCACTGTCTTGTTGTGGTTTTATTTCGACAGACATAGCACCATTCCCGGTAATTGTACATCTGAAAAATCCATCGTCTACCGCACACCTTGCGGTGTCACAACAACAAAGGAAAAGATATGACTACTTATCTTTTTTATATCGGCGAAACAGCACCAATCTTTACAGCTGCAGCACCTGCAACGACAAACCAGTCACACCGGAGCATGGCTTTAAGCAATAAAGCAGACAGGAGTGCAAGTTTTCTCTATATTTCACACCTACATAAACCATAAAAGAAACTAAAAATGAAATCCAATAAAATTGCCTCAATTGCCTTGTTGCTCTGGATTCTTACTATTGCCGTATCCGCATGGTTTTTTATTCGTGGAAATACTACCGCCGGAACCGATGGTAGAACTGCAGTTATGCTGCAAGTTGGCGAGCGTGACTTGATCTTATCCGAAATGCGTGGCCTGCTATCTGCAACACAAGGAATTCTAGAAGGCGTGAATCAAAACGACATGCAGCGCGTCATCAAGGCTTCAAGTGCTGCAGGCATGATTGTTGCTGCTGATGCAAGCCCGGCACTGATGGCAAAACTGCCGATAGAATTAAAAACGCTAGGCATGAGTGTTCACCGCGACATGGATGCAATAGCCAAAGCTGCCAAAAATAAAGCGCCAGCACCAGAAATTTTTAAAATGCTATCTAATACATTAACAAAGTGTGTCGCCTGCCACTCAGCTTGGCAGCTTAAAGTGGTGAATTAAACCAAACATTGATTTATCCAGAGACTATTCGAAAAGTAATGAATATCCGCAACAAATATTCAATTGATTAATTGCTTTTGATTGCCCCACGGTCAAGCAACGCGCCGATATTCATCCCCATATTTATTGATGGTACTCACTTCGTTCACCCTTTCCAATCTCATTTAGCAGCAACCGGTAGTGGCTGCGTTTTCAAATTGCGCAAAGGGTAAGTCACTACCGCACTCGGCAAAAATTCCGTAGTGCTGGCTAAAGTCGCCGATGAACTCGAAGTATTCTCTGAAGCGGGAGTCATGCAGCATGCGCCAGGTATTGCCACATACGGGGAATACTCGGCCGGCTTCGATGTCGTGGTGGCTGTCGAGGATAAAGCGATGCGGGTGATCGGGTATCGTGCCGCGATAAATCACCGCCTGACCGTAATCCTCGCAGGCGGGCTCCAGACCATCCAGCTTGAACAACCTATAAGTAGCCGAGAAAAAGCGGATGTTGCCGGCCCGTTTAGCTAGCTTGGCATCGATAATGTCGAGCGGCCTATCTTCGACCAGCCTTGGGTCGGCAAAGTCATGGCGTTTGGCAAGATTAATAAAATCGTTCCAGTACAGCGCGCCACCCAGACATTCACCATATAGCACCGGATCATTGCGTACCGCGTCCGGCACTCTGCGGTCAGCATAGACATCTGAGAAATAGAATTCGCCGCCCGGTTTGAGCAAGCGATGCACTTCGCGCAGTACCGCATCCTTGTCCGATGAAAGATTGATCACGCAGTTCGACACGATGACATCAAAGCTGCCGCTTTCCAACCCAAGCTTGTCGAGATTCTCAATGTAGCCCTGTTTGAAAATGACATTGCCGAAACCGAACACCTCGGCGTGATAGGCGCGATAACTTTCCGCAACGGCAAGCTGCTCCTCGGTCATGTCTACACCGACCACCCGACCACTCGCACCCACCAATTGTGCCAGCGCATACACATCGCGCCCGGAACCGCTGCCCAGATCGAGAATGCGACAACCTTCAAGTAGCGGCGGACAAACCAAACCACAACCATAGTAGCGCGACATCACCTCAGGGTGGATGCGCGCCAGCAACGGCTTGAGCCAGTCAGGGACTCGTGACGCATCGCAGCAGGCAGAGGTCTTCAGGTCGCCGGAAGTTTGCAGCTGCTTACCGTAATAGTCTTTAACGATTTCATGCATGATCAACTCTCTTATATAAATTGGGATAGGGTTTCATCACACATGCATTCAAACAACTTGAAGCAAGGTATTGAAAATTTCCGTCTAGCGTTTCTCTTGATGCCCACCGAATTCGTAGCGCAAGGCAGACAACAATTTGTTGCCGTAATCTGCTTCTCCGCGCGAATTGAAGCGATCAAATAATGCGGCGGTAAGAACCGGCGCGGGCGTACCCGATTCGATAGCGGCGATGCTGGTCCAGCGTCCTTCGCCGGAGTCCGACACCTTGCCGCCGAACCCCTCCAGGTTCGGATCGGCTTGCAACGCGTGCGCGGTCAAATCAAGTAACCAGGAACTTACCACGCTACCACGCCGCCACAACTCGGCCACTTCGGCCACGTTAATATCGTAGCGAAACGCTTCCGGCTCACGTAACGGGGTGGTTTCCGCATCTGCCCCGTGTGACATGTTACCCACATTGGCGTGACGAAGTAGATTGAAACCTTCGGCATAGGCGGCCATCATGCCGTATTCAATGCCATTGTGAACCATCTTGACGAAGTGCCCGGCTCCCTCGGGGCCGCAGT
>JANMWF010000281.1:0-2680 GCA_031393845.1 Nitrosomonadales bacterium
TTTGGACATTCATTATCTTCACTACCGTTTTGCGTTTACGGCGGTATCATCGCAAGTACAGAGCCAGCGCGAATAGCACTGGATGATGCGGCTCAGATGCTGGCTGCGAAACTAGCTGTGGACTTCCTGGAATATCGCAACATCATGCCCTTCCACACTGACTGGCCAAGTAAGAATCTCTATGTCTCTTTTCGCAAGATTATCGAGCCGGACGTGGAAGCCAACATGCTCGCCATCCCCCGCAAACAGCGAGCGATGGTTAGAAAGGGCATTAAAAACGGACTCGCCAGCGAGATCGACGAAAATGTAGAGCGTTTTTTTTCCGTGTTCGCGGACAATGTGCACCGCCATGGCACTCCCGCATTGCCCAAACGCTATTTCGTACTCCTTAAAGAAATATTCGGCAGCGACTGCGAAGTGCTATCAGTAGTTAAGGATGGGCTCATCTTAAGCAGCGTGCTGAGCTTTTATTTCCGCGATGAAGTGTTACCCTACTACGCGGGCGACACCGTGGAGGCTCGCGATTTTGCGGCAAATGATTTTAAATACTGGGAGCTGATGCGACGCGCTTGCGAACGCGGCATCAAGGTCTTTGACTATGGACGCAGCAAGCGCGGCACCGGTCCATTCGATTTCAAGAAAAATTGGGGGTTTGAGCCGCAGCCGCTGCATTACGAATATCAATTGCTCCGGGCGAAAACCGTGCCTGACACCAATCCATTGAATCCAAAATATCAGTTGTTCATCAAAATGTGGCAAAAACTACCCCTGCCAGTAGCCAACTGGCTCGGACCGCACATCGTAAAAAACTTGGGATAAGGCCAATGGATCATTTGCTTTATCTTACCCACCGCATCCCCTACCCCCCCAACAAGGGTGACAAAATACGTTCATACCATTTACTAAAATATTTGGCGCGACACTACCATGTTCATCTCGGCACCTTTATCGATGATCCAGACGATTGGCAATACGTAAATACAGTAAGGCAATTGTGCGAAGAAACCCATTTTGCATCTTTAAATCCCCGCACGGCGCGCCTGCGAAGCTTGGGTGCACTAATGATGAATCGTCCTCTTACCTTGGATTATTACCGCGATAACGGATTACAAGAGTGGGTAAGAAAGGTAATAAAGACGCAGACAATAAAGCGCATTCTAATATTCTCTTCCGCGATGGCACAATATGTAACAGGCATCCAACAAGCGCGTTGTATCATCGATTTCGTCGACATAGACTCAGACAAATGGCGTCAATACGCTAAAAGAAAGCCATGGCCCATGAGTTGGCTATATCAACGCGAAGGTCGCTTGCTGCTCCGCTACGAGCGACAAGTGGCGTGCGAGTATGATGCATCGCTGTTCGTTTCGAAAACTGAGGCCGATCTTTTTAAACAACTGGCACCGGAGAGTACTGCAAAAATTGGATTCTTCAATAATGGTGTGGATAGTGACTATTTTTCGCCTGGCCGAGAATACCCTGATCCCTATCAGACAAACATAGCGGCCATTGTATTTACCGGCGCCATGGACTACTGGCCGAATGTGGACGCCGTGCGCTGGTTCGCCCAGGAAATTTTTCCCGCTGTACTGACTATTCATCCCCATGCACGCTTTTATATCGTTGGATCTAGCCCGACTGCCGCCGTGCAGGAACTGGCTCAGCTGTCTGGAGTCGTGGTAACAGGCGCAGTAGCTGATGTCAGGCCCTATCTCGCCCATGCCCAACTAGCAGTGGCGCCTTTACGCATCGCCAGAGGCTTACAAAACAAGGTTCTGGAAGCTATGTCCATGGCCAAGACGGTTATTGCATCTCCCCAAGCAGCAGAAGGCATTTTAGCGACATCAGGAAAAGAGCTGCATATTGCCAGCGATAGCCAGGAATTTAGCCGCATAATTATTTCGATGCTCACAAATAAAGCCGAAGATCATACTGGCGAAGCCGCACGCGCCCGGATTCTGGCTGATTATGAATGGGAGCAATGCCTTGCGCATGTCAAGGCATTGCTCGATGATGCTCCGATAACTGCAAAGGATGAGCAACGATGACTGGCACAACACCTCAAGCGATAACCACGTCCAGCATCGACAGCCAAACCGGGCAGCCCGAATTGCAATGGCGTTTTATGGCTATCCTCACACTTGCGGTCATTGCCACAATTCTAGTCATTTATCAGCAAACCGTATTATCCACCGTCGCTATCTGGCTGCGATCCGAGACCTTTACCCACGGTTTTTTTATTTTTCCGATTAGTGCCTATCTCATATGGATGAAGCGCAAATTGCTTGCCCAGATAGCTCCATGCCCGGATTACCGCGGCTTGTTGGCCATGGTGGGGCTAGGCTTTGGCTGGCTGCTTGCCGATGCCGGAAGTGTGCAGGTTGTCGCTCAGCTGTGTTTAATAGCAATGATCCCGATGACGGTCTGGACTATGCTGGGGCTGCGGGTAGCCCGCGCGATTACTTTCCCCCTCGGATTTCTGTTTTTTGCCGTTCCTTTCGGGGAATTTATGATTCCCCCGCTGATGGATTTCACTGCCGATTTTGTAGTGAACGCACTGCAAATAACAAGGATTCCGGTTTACCGCGAAGGAACATTTTTCACGATACCAAGCGGCCAGTGGTCCGTCGTGGAAGGTTGTAGCGGTTTGCGCTACCTGATCGCATCTTTCACTCTGGGC
>JANMWF010000114.1:0-8433 GCA_031393845.1 Nitrosomonadales bacterium
GTTTGCACGGGGTGCACATATCATGGAAGTCATTATAAAAAAATGGGGTAACAGCGCGGCGGTGCGCATTCCGGCATCCGTTATGGCAGCGGCGCATGTCGTTCTGGATCAGCCGGTTGAAGTGCGCGAGGAACAGGGATGCATCGTTATCGAACCGGTACGCCGCAAGGAATACAAGCTGGATGAATTGCTGGGCGGCATCACCGCGAAGAATCAGCACAAGCCCGTTGATACTGATGCGCCGGTCGGCAAGGAAGTTTGGTAATGGCGCGCCGCTTCGTGCCGGAGGCGGGGGATATAGTCTGGCTCGAATTCTCGCCTCAGGCCGGGCATGAGCAGGCAGGACGCCGCCCCGCGCTGGTGCTCAGCCCCGCCGCCTACAACAGCAAAACCGGCACGATGCTGTGCTGCCCGATGACCACGCAAATAAAGGGTTACCCGTTTGAAGTCATCATTCGTGCAGAAGGTGTTAGCAGCGCGGCGCTGTCCGACCAAGTCAAAAATCTCGACTGGCGCGCGCGCAAAGCCACACCCAAAGGCAAAGCATCTGCCGAAGAGCTGGACGAAGTGCGCGCCAAAATTTCCTCGCTGCTTAGATTGTCCAGGATTTCTGAGTAAGGACGGCATATTACAAACCAAGAGCACTGAAATGAGCCTGGTTGGGCTTCATTTAATTCAACCCAAACTACTGGGCTATTGTAGATTCGACTTTGGGAAAGATGATGAGGATACTGATAATTGCACTCTGCGTTGTTCTTTACCCACTGCAGGCACTTGCTCAAGAAAAACCGTGGCACTGGGTAGCTGCGCAATCTTTGGTGGACAAATGGAAAGTCTCCCAAGGAGAGGCGGACGTTATTATCAAAGAAAATCGGTTTGAGGCTAGGCTTTACGATTCAACAGGCAAGAGTGTTGTTTTCAGTATAAAGGGAAATGTCGTGGATGGAAAAATTAGAGCAAGCGTTAAAACCCACGACTCTGATGTTGGTGTCAATAAAGTATTTGGTCTCTATTCAAGATCAATGTGGAAAGGTTTTTCAACAGCTGGCAGAGAGGTTATAACTTTAAGCGACGAAAGCAATTTGTTTGGATTGACGCGGGAGATTCAAAAGAGCGAATAGTCCGGTAGGTTGGTCTGAATGAAATAAAGCCCAACATCTGTCACTCTCGCAGCAACCCTGCCAAGGCGTCTTGGTTGCAATAGCACGACAGGCCCTGGAATTTGCCGACGAATTGAAGCTGTAATCTACAGGACAGCACGATCTTAGTAAATTTCAAAGCAAGTCTGGATTTATCAACGTTATTCACATCAGCCTGCGCCCTGCCTGTATCTCCCGCAAAAGTTTGCGCACCGGCGTAGGGATTGCAGCTTGCAACGCATCATCCGCGTCCAGCCACATCAAGCCGGGTTCCTGAATTCGCTTGGGTTTGTTAATTACCTGCAATAGTAGTGGGGTGATATGCAGTTTGAAATGGGTGAAAGTATGCGTGAATGTTGGTAGTGCAAGTGTGTGTATTGTCTCCGTGCCGAAGTGCTGAAGGCAGTAGGCACTCGCATCTTCAACCCTGCTTAGAAATTGCGGATCCACTTGTGGCGGGCACCACAAGCCACCCCAGATGCCGCTCCCCGGACGCTTTTCCAGCAGGATATCGGGGCCATTGAGAAGCAAAAGGAAGGTGCTGTGTCTTTCCGGCAGCACCTTGCGTGGGCGTGGCGTGGGCAGTTGTGCGACCAGTCCGTTCTGATATGCCGTGCAGTCTGCTTGCAGCGGACAGATGGGGCATTGTGGTTTGCTGCGCGTGCAGACCAGCGCGCCCAGATCCATCAAGCCTTGCGTATAGACCGCGACATCACGCTTTGGTAGCAATGCTTCGGCTTGTTGCCAGAGTTGAGCTTCAATCTTGTTTTCGCCAGTGTAACCCTCAATGGCATGGTAGCGAGCCAGTAAACGTTTAACGTTGCCATCGAGAATCGCACGTCGTTCGTGGAACGCGAATGCGCTGATGGCTGCGGCGGTGGAGCGGCCGATGCCGGGAAGAGCAAGGATGTCTTCAAAATGCTGAGGAAATTTCCCCTCATGCCGTTGCATGATGAGTTGCGCTGCACGGTGCAGGTTGCGCGCACGCGAGTAGTAGCCCAGGCCGCTCCAGTGCGCCAATACTGTATCTTCGCTGTCGGCGGCGAGCGCTGCGATCGTGGGAAAGCGTGCCACGAAACGGAGGTAATAGGGGATAACGGTGACGACCTGGGTTTGTTGCAGCATTATTTCTGACAGCCATACGCGATAAACATCCGCGCCCTGCCACGGTAAGCCGTGCCGACCATGTTGTTGCTGCCAGTCTATGATGCGATGAGAAAATAATTCTGAGCGCGGCTTATTTCGATTCTTGATCACGGCGTCAGATTCTGGTTTATAGCGATGTGAGGCATAGTCTGCGCATTTATTTTTTGGCTGCCTTTCATGCTGCCCTGATACAGATTGGTGGACAGCGGGCTGATTGTTAGCAAGCCGTTATGTGCTTTCACATCGAGGCGAACTTGTGAAAGTTTTACATTCGCGATTTTAAGCACTCCAATGCGTAGTCCGCCTTCAAGATTTAGATTTCTCAGAGCTGCCAATTCAAGTGGCTGTTCTGTCGAGGAGGGCTTAATGGCAACGCTTGCTGCTTTCTTAGGCAGATATAAATCAGCGTCTAACTGGTCTACATCTATGTCGAAGCGTATGGCTGGATCTTGAAACCCGTTCACTGCCATCTTGGCTTTAACCTGGCTTTGCAGCAGCCCACCCGCGAGGTTGGCCTGAACGCTCTGGCGGCTGCCATCTATTTGCATACCACCCTTCATTTCGCTATTGATTGATTTATTCGGCAGCTGGTCACCCGTTACATTTACGGCGAGGGTCAGATTGGAAAGGTTGAGCTGTTGCTGCTCGATGTTGCCAGTTACAGGCGAGCCGAGCTTTATCTTGAATGTCTGTTCGGGTTGCTTCATATTCAGCTCTAACGAAAGCGCGCTACTCTTGAACGATTGAGGATTACCGGTCAAATCAAAGAGAGCAAGATTGGCCATGATGTTGCCGAATGCATTATCCAACTTGGCGCTTAATGTGAGCTTGTCGCCCGTAAAATTATTCTGAACCAGGTTTAACTCAGGCGCATCCAGCTTGGCATCGAAGTTATTTTTGCCTTGCACGCCAGTGGCCGTAACCGCCAATTTTTTCGCAGAGAATTTTTGCGTGTCAAAATTCGCGTTGATATTGCCGTTAGCCAAGACTGCCAGATTGCTGATGTCGAGTGCTGCCCCCTTAGCTTGCAACTCCAGCCCTTCCATTTGAAATTGCTGTTTTTTTAGATCGAAAGTCAATGTGGCTTTCATTTGTGCGGCTATGTTCAGCTTGGGTTTGTTGGATTGAATGATTGCAGCAAAATCAATTTTGCTCGGCACACCGTTGGCAATACGTCCGGTATTAAGGTTGAAGCCTCTCAGCACATATTGCGCATCCGTGCTTTCATCCAGGTAGGTCAGCTCTGAGTCTTCCACGCGCACTGAGGCTATGTCGAATTCAAGCGGCGTTTTTTCTTTGTCAGTCTCTTTCTTGCTCAGTAGGTCATCAATGTTGGTCTTGCCGTTCTTGAATTTCACCAGAGTCACCTTCAGGCCACTGATCGAAATTTCGTCCACAACCATTTGACTGGATAGTAGCGGCAATACCGCCAGCGAGACGCGCGCACTGTCAATGTAAATAAATTCCTCGTCGCTCTGAAACTCAGACAATGATACCTTGCCAATATTGGCGCCAATGCTGGGGAAGAAAATCAGTTTGATATCGCCATTCAGCTTGAGATTACGTTGCTGTTTATCTTTCATCAGTTTGATGATCTGGGTCTTGTAATCATTGGGATTAAATGTGGCAGCGATATAAACTACTCCGGCTATCGCAATGGCGATTACCACAGCTGCCGACCATAAACAATATTTAAAAAATTTTTTCATGTTGCCCCTGGCTGGAACATTGGCAGCAATTATAGACGAAAGATTAGTGAGGATAGGGTGAGCCCCCGTTCGTTACAGTACCCTCTATGATTAATTAATAACTTAGCAAGTATTTTGATTGTTTAAGATTATATAACATAAATATATGTTGTATATATTTCATTGTTCGCGTAAGATGCGTTTTGTTCGTTAGTGATTAACGAATCAAACACAACTGACCACTAAACTTAGGAGACAACAATGGAAAATATTAACAACGTACCTGACAATTCTCGCCGTACCGCCCTTAAAGCTGGTCTTGCCGCAAGTGCGCTCGCTGCGCTTAGTTTAACCACTATCAATAGCGCAAATGCGAATACAGGAGGTGACACAAAGCACGATATGGCTATTTTAAATGCAGCCTTGGACCTTGAAAATCAAGCAATTTGGGCATACGGCGTGGCAGCGGGAAAGCTGAGCAACAGCAAGGTGGGAAATGTCATCAAGTCCCTGGCATTGCGTAATCAGGCCGATCATATTAAACATCGGGATATCTTCATATCCACGATTAAGAGCCTGGGAGGGACACCAGTCGGTGCAAAGGGAACGTATGATCTTTCTGCTTATATCAAAGCAGGTGAAGGTAATCTTGATAGTGACGCCAATATCGCTAAACTTGCATTGGCACTAGAAGTAGATGCGGTGCTTGCCTACGCCAGTGCCGTCAGCAAACTGCGTACCCCCGCGTTGGTTGCTGCCGGACTGACTATCTTGCCAGATGAATCAGCACATGCCACTGCAATTCGCGCGGTATTTGGCACGCTTGATGCGACGATCCATGCCGTACCGGATGCGCAACTCAGCAAAGAAACTCGCAGCCAGTGGATACTGCCCGTTTAATCAGCATGGCGCGTACCATGAGGATGCCCCTTACGTTACTTACAGGGGTGTATTTGGGGCTGGCAGCTATTTCAATGACGGTGTCAGCCGCTCCCAATGAGGCAAGTGGGGAGCGCCATGCTACCAAGGCACCCATTACGGTTACGATTGATGCCTTCCAATTCCAACCCGATAAGATACGGATAAAACGCGGGCAGAGCGTAATCTTTATTAATAAGGATGAAGTCCCTCATACTGTGACACCGGATAAAAATGCACACTTTGTTCCTTCCGGCATCATAAAAGGTGGCGAACAACACGAAGTATTGTTTGACTCAGCAGGAGTACAGAATTATTCGTGTGATTTTCATCCCAGTATGCGTGGACGAGTGATCGTAAAATAAGAAGTGGTCAACAAAAAACCCGCTCGTCTCGAGCTTGTTGAAGGATGAGCGGATTTTTTTCTTTAGCGGTAGATTGAAAGTTGATTACCCACTCTATTTCACATAGAGCCGTATAATTTTTCCCTTCATACGGCCTGGGGTAAAATGCAAAATATCTCCTTAGAGGGAGCCCAATGCACTAAAGGAGTACGGAATGCTTGAATTATTAGGGAGTCGTCAGCAAGCGCTTTTAAAGCTCCTGCTCAAAAATAAGGGCGGTTTAACTTTAGATGAGCTCTCGGAACATCTAAAAATTTCCCGAAACGCCGTTCGTCAGCACGTATCCGCATTGGAGAACAATGGAATAGTCACCGAAGGGGTGACCCGCCCTTCTGGGGGGCGTCCAGAACAGCTTTATGTACTTACCGATGAAGGCAAGGAGTTCTTCCCGCGCAATTATTCCTGGCTTGCTCAACTAATGGTCGAATCAATCACTCAAGAATCTGGGGTGGCGGGGTTGAGAGAAAGATTGGGGGCGATGGGGGTGGGAGTTGCTCAACAGCTACTCAGCCAAAATTCAGCACTCAAAACACGCGAGCAAAAGGTGGAAAAGCTTTCTGAGGTGATGGAGATGCTTGGTTATAGCTCGAGGAGTTCCACTGTTGATGGCGATGCGCCCACAATAGAAGCGGATAACTGTATTTTTCACAATCTCGCCATGAAAAAGCCGGAGATTTGCCAGTTTGATCTGGCGTTGTTATCGACCTTTACAGACAGTACGGTTAATCATGAGGAATGTATGGCTAAAGGAGGTAACGTCTGCCGCTTCAAATTTACGGCTAAAGATAAAAAATAAGTGTGTTGTAGTAGCTGTGAGTTAAGGAAATACTTGGCAGGAATATGAAGCAAGGTTTAGTTTCACAATAATATCATTTCAGTCGCGAAAGTTTTGGTATTGCAGCGGAAAGTCAGTGATGGAAGTGCGTATCAACTGGATGGCAGCTTGCAGATCGTCGCGCTTACCGCCAGTTATGCGCACCGTGTCGCCTTGTATGCTGGCCTGTACTTTCATTTTGCTGTCTTTGACGAACTTGACGATCTTTTTCGCCAGTTCAATTTCCACTCCCACCTTCACGGTACAGGATCGTTTAATTTTGTTACCGCTGACCTTCTCGATCTTATCGCTAATCTCAAGACACTTGATGTCCACGCCTCGCTTGGTAAGTTTGGCATTGAGAATATCCTGTACCTGGTTTAGCTGAAATTCATTATCAGCGTGCACGGTGAGTACTAACTCTGCCTGCTCCACGCGTGCGTCTGAACCCTTGAAATCAAAGCGCGTGCTAACCTCTTTGTTGGTCTGCTCGACTGCATTTTTAACTTCCGTCTTATCCACTTCGGATACGATGTCAAATGATGGCATTGCAGTTCTCCTTAAATTTTATCCGCATTAAACTTCATTTTCAGACGGAGGAAATGCTTGATGAGGGGCGCTACGAGTGAATTCGATTCGCTAACCAAAACTGCAAACGTAATTGACTGCATCCTGTGCATGTATTTCAAAGCTGCTATTAGCAGCTACATTGAACTGCATGCCGGCAGTATAGGTTTTGGCGTCGGCGTCGCCTGCAATTTTAACTTGACAGGTACCACTGGTAATTTCCATTAGTTCCGGGGTGTTGACGTTAAAAGTGAGCTGGCTGCCCGGCATTATCACTCCGACGGTCTTGCGTGTGCCATCCGGGAACAGGACGGAGTGTGACACGCACTTACCGTCGAAGAACACATTGGCTTTTTTAACGACGCTAACGTTATCGAATTGGGACATGGATACTCCTGATTGGGAATGAGGTCATTTATATTAATACGCTTAATGAATCATCAAATGTATGAATTGTTTCGAACAGGCATTAACTACTGCCCTAGCTTGGCAGCAATGCGCATTCTAAGAGCGTTCAGCTTGATAAACCCAGCGGCATCCTTCTGGTCGTAGGCGCCCTTATCGTCTTCGAAAGTAGCAATGTTCGGGTCGAACAGCGAATTGGTTTTGGAATCGCGCCCCACTACGATGACATTGCCCTTGTACAGCTTAATGCGCACCCAGCCGTTAACTTTTTGCTGCGTGTGATCTATCAGTGTTTGCAGTGAGTGGCGTTCTGGACTCCACCAATAACCGTTGTAAATCATACTGGCATAGCGCGGCATCAAATCATCTTTCAGGTGCGCAACTTCGCGGTCCAGCGTGATTGATTCTATTGCGCGATGTGCCTTAAGCATGATGGTTCCGCCGGGGGTTTCATAACAGCCGCGTGATTTCATGCCGACGTAGCGGTTCTCTACCAGATCAAGACGGCCAATGCCGTGTTTGCCGCCCAGCTTATTAAGCTGGGCAAGTATCTGGGCCGGACTCATGTGCGACCCGTTGAGGGCGACAATGTCGCCGCGCTCGAATTCAATATCAAGATATTCAGCGGCATCTGGCGCTTGCTCCGGTGACACTGTCCAGCGCCACATGCTTTCCTCAGCTTCAGCGGCGGGGTTTTCCAGATGGCGACCTTCAAAGCTGATATGCAACAGGTTTGCATCCATTGAATAAGGCGATCCGCCCTGCTTATGCTTCATATCTACGGGAATGCTATGCTTTTCAGCGTATGCCATTAATTTTTCGCGCGAGAGTAAGTCCCATTCGCGCCACGGCGCGATTACCTTGATGTTCGGGTTAAGTGCGTAATAGCCTAGCTCGAAACGCACCTGATCGTTGCCCTTGCCGGTGGCGCCGTGCGACACCGCCTCCGCGCCAGTTTGCCTGGCGATCTCAATTTGGCGCTTGGCGATTAGCGGGCGCGCGATTGATGTGCCGAGCAGATATTCTCCCTCATATACCGTGTTGGCGCGGAACATCGGGAATACAAAGTCGCGCACGAATTCTTCGCGTAGATCGTCGATGAAAATATTTTCCGGCTTGATGCCAAACTGCAACGCTTTTTTGCGCGCGGGTTCGAGTTCTTCACCTTGACCAATATCGGCAGTGAAAGTCACGACCTCGCACAGATAGGTATCCTGTAACCATTTCAGGATTACTGAGGTATCCAGCCCACCAGAGTAGGCGAGGACGACTTTCTTGATTTCACTCATTTCGTTTTTCTCTGTTTAATAAACCGCCAATGAAAATCAAGGTGCACAAGCACCTCCAGCATT
>JANMWF010000016.1:0-6086 GCA_031393845.1 Nitrosomonadales bacterium
CTTTTTGGCCTTCTTTAAGAGACTTAAAGCCACTCATAGTAATTGCGGAAAAATGTGCGAATAAATCTTCACTGCCATCATCCGGAGTAATAAACCCATAGCCTTTTGCATCAATAAACCATTTAACTGTACCGTTTGCCATCTTTCACTTCCTTAGCTAAAAAACCGGGGGGATTCCCGTTAAACTGTTTGAATTCCAAGAGCGTACATGGCAAAACCAGTACTGCAGGTAACTTGCATTCAAACACCCATGCACTTTTTACTCCTATTTTAGCGATTTCGTCAAGACTTATGCACTTTATTTTTTAATAAAAATTTTCAAAAAATAATTTTTAAAAGTACTTGAAAAAACATCATGAATCATCGAACATACTGTGAACATAAATGTAACAATAACAACTATGGCAACGAAATATGAAAACACATCCCTACTGAAAGCAGAACGGAGCAAGATCAAACCACCTAAACTATATAAGGTACTGCTATTTAATGACGAATTCACCACGATGGATTTTGTAATAGAAGTTTTGCAAACTTTTTTTTCGATGAACCGTGAACGCGCCATCCAATTGATGCTCAAAGTACACCATGAAGGTTTGGCAATATGCGGGGTCTATACTAAAGATATCGCAGAAACGAAGGTGGAACAGGTATCGGCATTTGCCAAACAGCACGGACATCCGCTACGATGCGAATTAGAGGAAACATAAATATGATCGCGCAAGAACTTGAAATCAGCCTACACTTGGCGTTCGTCGAAGCACGCCAAAAACGCTTCCAATTTATCACGGTGGAGCACCTGCTACTTGCCATGCTGGATAACTCTTCTGCGGCACATGTATTGCGCGCCTGCGGCGCAGATATTGAAGAATTGCGCGCAGTGCTGACCGACTTTATTAATACTCATACACCAGTAGCGCCCGGTAGCAGTGAAGTAGACACGCAGCCCACTGTTGGCTTCCAGCGAGTCATCCAGCGCGCCATTTTACACGTGCAGTCATCTAACAAAAAAGAAGTTTCCGGCGCCAACATCCTGGTTGCCCTGTTTAGCGAAAAAGATTCCCATGCCGTGTTTTTCCTAAACCAGCGTGCTATCACACGGCTTGATGTAGCAAACTATATTGCACATGGAATCGATAAAGCGGCACAATCAAGTACCCAGAAATCAGCAGACGCCGAAATAGAACAAGAGCCGAGCCAGAAAAGCGCCCTGAACGACTACACCCTTGACCTCAACGCACAAGCTTTGGCTGGCAAAATCGATCCTCTGATCGGACGCGAAACCGAGCTGACGCGAGTTATTCAAACCCTGTGCCGCCGTCGCAAAAACAACCCGCTGCTAGTCGGTGAGGCTGGCGTGGGTAAAACTGCTATCGCCGAAGGCTTGGCACGCCTAATTAAGGAAAACAACGTACCAGAAATTCTCAAAAATGCTCAAATCTATGCTTTAGACATGGGCGCACTGCTGGCCGGAACAAAATATCGCGGCGACTTTGAGCAACGTCTGAAGGCTGTACTCAAAGAATTAGCCGATGAACCTCATGCCATTCTGTTCATCGACGAAATTCATACCTTGATAGGCGCAGGAGCAGCCTCAGGTGGCACTATGGATGCTTCAAACTTACTCAAACCCGCGCTTTCAAATGGCACACTTAAGTGCATCGGTGCGACTACCTATCAAGAATATCGCGGCATTTTCGAGAAAGATCATGCGCTATCGCGCCGCTTCCAAAAAGTAGATGTGCCGGAACCATCAGTTGAGCAGACCATTGAAATTTTAAAAGGATTAAAGTCTCGCTTCGAGACTCATCACGGTATCAAATACAGCGCCGCCGCACTGACCAGTGCGGCCGAGCTTTCATCGCGTTTTATCAATGACAGACATCTTCCTGACAAAGCAATTGATGTGATAGATGAAGCGGGTGCGGCACAACGCATACTGCCAAAATCAAGGCAGAAAAAACTTATCGGCAAACATGAAATTGAGGACATCATTGCCAAGATTGCGCGCATACCCCCACGCACCGTCTCTTCCGATGATCGCAATCTATTGAAAACGCTGGATCGCGACCTCAAGACCGTAGTGTTCGGCCAAAATGCCGCAATTGACGTGCTGTCGCGCGCCATAAAAATGTCCCGAAGTGGCTTGGGCAATCCGCAAAAACCCATTGGTAGCTTCTTGTTTTCAGGCCCTACCGGTGTGGGCAAAACCGAGGTAGCGCGTCAACTTGCCTTTGCAATGGGTATGCCACTGCATCGTTTTGACATGTCTGAATATATGGAACGGCACGCCGTGTCGCGCCTCATTGGAGCGCCTCCTGGCTATGTCGGCTTCGATCAAGGTGGTCTGCTAACTGAAGCAATCAACAAACAGCCTCATTGCGTGTTACTACTAGATGAAATCGAGAAAGCGCACCCGGACATTTTTAATATTCTGTTACAAGTGATGGATCACGGTACTCTCACTGACAACAACGGACGTAAGGCAGATTTCCGTAATGTGGTTATTATTATGACCACTAATGCGGGGGCCGATGCGTTAAGCAAGTCACAAATAGGTTTTACTAAGAGCGGAGTGAGTGGTGACGAAACGGCTGAAATCAAGCGGCTATTTACCCCCGAATTCCGTAACCGATTGGACGCTACCATTTCCTTCGCCGCACTGGATAAAGAAGTCATCCTGCGCGTAGTAGACAAATTCCTGATGCAGCTTGAGGAACAGCTACACGAGAAAAAAGTGGATGTCATCTTCACCGATGCGCTCAAAGACTACCTTGCCAAGGCTGGCTTCGATCCACTAATGGGCGCACGCCCGATGGCGCGTTTGATCCAGGACACCATACGAAGCGCCTTGGCAGACGAGTTATTGTTCGGCAAGCTATCCAACGGCGGCAAAGTGACCGTCACGGTTGATAAGGACGAGAAGGTGCAATTGGAACTCGCGGAAGAGGTTGTTGTTTAGTTTTTTCTGTGTAACTGTTAGCTTTTGGTAATCAAGCAACTTATTGAGCTTTAAACAAACTTAATCATTGATAAATTCGCCAAATTACCTCATATTATATTGATTGATATCAAATTTTTTAGTGGCGGCGTAGTGATTCGTGCAGCTTTTAACAAATTTTAGTGAGCGCACGCGTCATAATGTATTGCAAGTCTACAGATTGAAAACATGGATATTCGAATTGGCGCAGTTTTTTTTAAAATTTGATCATCCGCGTAACTAACGGAAGCTAGCAATTATCATCAAAACTTTTGTATACAATTTTTACAGGACGCAGGGGAAAATCAATTCCCAACAGTGCGATTACGCCCCATTTCTTTAGCTATATACAAGCGTTTATCTGCAAGTTGCAATAACATTTCAGCATTTAACAATGCTGGGGCTTTGCTGGCCACCCCGATGCTAACAGTGACTGTTAAATTCAGTGGACCATTTTCCACAGCTACATTCTGGCGCAATCTTTCCGCATACTGATAGGCCTGATCCAATTGTGCATCCGGGCAAATCACTAAGAATTCCTCCCCGCCATAACGGCACACCATATCCTGCTTGCGCGCAGATGAGCGTAAAATTTGCGCCACGTGTTTCAGCACATCATCTCCCACTTTATGGCCATAAACATCGTTAACCTTCTTGAAAAAATCTACATCTATTGACATGCACGACAACGGACGGTCACTGCGCTCTGCCATCGCCCACTGCTGCTCTAGATAATCATTTGCATGACGACGATTGGGCAGCTCAGTGAGTACATCAGTAAGCGCCATTTGCTGCAACCTATGGTTTGATGCAGCCAACTGCGCGGCAATAGTGCGTAACTGTTGATGTTCATCCTCCCGTTCATCCTGCAGCTGCACCATACGCTGAGTTACACTCAGTCTCGCACCCAGCACTTTTGAGTTAACTGGCTTGGGTAAATAATCGGTTGCTCCAGCCTCAAATATCTCTCCTATCCTATTCAAATTTTCTTGCGCCACCATGACAAACACATGGACATCGCGCCATAGCTCATTGTATCTAAGCGCCTTGCAAAATTCGATGCCATTCATCTTAGGCATGTGCCAGTCTGTAATGATCAGTTGAGGCAGAAATTTATCGAGCATAGTTAACGCTTCTATCCCATCGCCAGCAGTAACAACCGTATGCCCGGCCTTTGTCAGCAAAAGTTTCAGCACCATCGCCGTTGCATAATCGTCCTCCACAAGCAGGATGCGCAATGCATAGAATGTCTCCAAGCTAATCTCTGGTGCCCCGTCGTCATCAAGTACATCCAGCTCGGCTGGTGGCGCGGCTTGCAAAAAATAATTGAAGAGGGGTATCTCTGCTGAACGAATGCCGAATAACTTACTCAATTCACGCCATTCCTGTACCGTCTTATCAGCTAACTCAGAAAAAACATCTGCCTCCAAGCCCTGCCTGGCGGCAATCATAATCAATTTAGACATCATTTTTTGCTGTTGCTGCCCATGCGATAAACACGCCATGGAAAAATAGCTTGCAACATGTAATATATTCAAAATATGCCATTGCCGATTTCCTTCGGAAAGACCAGACAGAGCTGGATTTTCGTGATGCAAAGCGGCTATCTGAAACACTTGTGGCAGACCCCAGTCTGCTAACAATTCTTTAGTCAGTTGGTTATGATCAAGCCCGAATTCAGCGCGTTCGAGATCGATTAATATGGCATCTGTATCTACTGCCCCAACCTTTTCAAGAATGAGGGAATATTCTTGAGGAAATGCTGTCGCTAGTCCTAAGGAACCAACTTGACCCAGCAAGCCGAGAATAAACATTTCTTCAGCTGCACCCAATCTACGACCTTCTAAAAAGTTTTTTGCAGCAATTGCCATTAGCAACGATTTCGACCAAAAATTTTGATAATCGAATTTTCGGCAGAGCCCATCTCGGCTACTATCCACTAGCGACATACCCAACACCACATTACGTACGATGCTCAAACCCAATGACATGACCACATCTGATATGGATGAAATAGGTCTTGTCTGGTAGGACATGAGTACATTCGCCATCTTAATTAACCGCCCTGACAATGCCGGATCAATCTTTATGGCGTGTGCAACCTCTTGAATTGTTACATCTTCCTTCAAGGTGAGCTGAATAATTTTCAGAGCCATACCTTTAGGGGAGGGTAAATGAGCTTTCGCTTTAAGTGCCTCGAACTCAACATTAACCATAGCTCAATTTACCATCAATCCAAGCACAGACAACTTTCGACACAACTATAGCTAATTTACGCACTATACACACGACGATGCCGAATAAACTCGCGCAATGCTGGCAAAAATGAAATAACAATGACAATGACCACCATCAGGGTCAGGTTATCTTTTACCACTGGGATATTGCCTAAAAAGTAGCCTCCCAGGGTGAAAAGACTAATCCACACGATACTCCCTAACGCGCTGAATAACATAAAAGTGCGATAGCGCATCAAACCAATGCCGGCTACAAATGGTGCAAATGTTCGCACAATGGGCAAAAAGCGAGCAAACAGGATAGCCTTGCCTCCGTGCTTCTTGTAAAACACATGCGTCTTTTCCAAATGCTCATGTTTGAGAAAGCGCGAATTAGCACGCTTAACTAAACGCATGCCTACCAACCGACCAATCCAGTAGTTGGTGCTATCCCCTGAAAACGATGCAGCCATCAGCAACGGCATAATCAGCTTGATTTCCAGCGCGCCGGCCCCGCACAGCGCACCTACCACGAACAACAGTGAATCTCCCGGTAGAAAAGGCATTACCACAAGACCGGTTTCGCAGAAAATAATCAGGAACAGGATGGCATAAATCCACATGCCATATGCCTGCATGATTGCTAATAGATGAACGTCCAGATGCAGGACAATATCTATAAAAGAAGCGAGCAGTTCCATAGTTTAGGGTAAAACTTCTTCAGCCACTTTTTCCGTCTTAATGAAATCCTCGCGCGAAACACCCATCAACATAAGCAATGGGCTGGCCACCAACACTGAGGAATAAATACTAAACAGAATGCCAATGGTCAACGCCAACGCAAAATAATGCAATGTCTCTCCGCCCAAGAACAGCATCGCTGTCACCAT
>JANMWF010000154.1:0-4884 GCA_031393845.1 Nitrosomonadales bacterium
ATTGATGATTTTGAAACGATCCGAAAACGCGTCCCTGTGTTTGCCGACATGAAACCATCCGGGCGCTACGTGGTAACCGACCTTCACAAAGCCGGCGGCATTCCGCAGATCATGAAAATGCTGTTGGTGCACGGTTTGCTGCACGGCGACTGCTTGACTATCACCGGCGAAACTGTCGCGGAGGTACTTAAAGATGTACCCGCAGAACCACGTTCTGATCAAGACGTGATCCGCGCTTGGAATAATCCAATTTATCCACAAGGACATTTAGCGATTCTTAAAGGCAATCTGGCGACGGAAGGTTCAGTGGCCAAAATCAGCGGCATTAAAAACCCTAAAATTACCGGCCCCGCGCGCGTGTTCGATTCAGAGGAAGCTTGCATGGAAGCGATTCTTGCAGAAAAAATCAATCCCGGGGAAGTGCTCGTAATCCGTTACGAAGGTCCCAAAGGAGGGCCAGGGATGCGTGAAATGCTATCACCCACTGCAGCCTTGGTAGGCGCCGGAATGGGCGAAAGTGTCGCGCTTATTACCGACGGTCGCTTTTCAGGTGGCACTTACGGCTTTGTAGTTGGACACGTTGCGCCCGAAGCGGCAATGGGCGGTACCATAGCACTGGTCGAAGAAGGAGATTCTATAACCATCGATGCTGAAGCCCGCCTGATACAACTGAATGTAAGCGACCAGGAACTTGCACGGCGTCGCATCCTGTGGCAGCCGCCATTACCTCGCTATAAACGCGGTGTATTAGCAAAATATGCCCGACTGGTGTCTAGCGCAAGTTTAGGCGCGGTGACGGACGCATAAACATGGGCATGCTTATCCAATATTATTCAACAGATGAAAAATCTTTGATAGGAATGCAAATAGTGTGATCAAGGATGAAAAGCGCAGCGGGATGTAGGGTGCGATTGATACACCTTACATCCCGCTGCGAATACACCCTACGCAGTGCCGCCCACTGTCAGCCCATCTATTCTTACCGTTGGCTGACCCACGCCTACCGGCACGCTCTGACCTTCCTTGCCACAAACGCCGACACCAGGGTCGAGCGCCATGTCGTTGCCTATCATGGAGATACGGGTTAATGCCTCAGGACCATTGCCGATCAGCGTTGCGCCCTTCACCGGGTAGGTGATTTTACCATCTTCAATCATGTATGCTTCAGCGGTGGAAAACACAAACTTGCCGCTAGTAATATCCACCTGCCCCCCGCCAAAGTTCGCGGCATACAGCCCATGCTTAACTGAAGCAATAATATCCTGTGGGTCTTTATCGCCATTCAACATATAGGTGTTGGTCATGCGCGGCATTGGCAGATGCGCAAAAGATTCGCGCCGAGCATTACCGGTAATTGGCACGCCCATCAGGCGCGCATTCAAAGTGTCCTGCAAATAGCCCATGAGAATGCCGTCCTCAATCAAAACCGTGCGTTGCGTAGGATTGCCTTCATCATCCATTTGCAGCGATCCGCGCCTGTTGGCAATCGTGCCATCGTCTACTACCGTAACACCCTCGGCTGCTACCCGTTCCCCGATGCGGCCGGAAAAAGTGGAGCTGCCTTTACGGTTGAAATCACCTTCCAGTCCGTGGCCTACGGCCTCATGCAGCAGGATACCAGGCCAGCCGGAACCGAGCACAACAGTCATATTGCCCGCTGGTGCGGGCTTGGCATCCAGATTAATTACTGCCTGATGTACCGCCTTGGCGGCGTAATCACATAATACTTCGTCCGTAAAATAGGCATAGTCGAAACGTCCGCCCCCGCCAGATGAACCCTGCTCACGCTTGCCGTTGCTTTCTACAATAACTTGCACCGACAAACGCACCAGTGGGCGGATGTCAGCATTCATCAAGCCATCGCTACGCGCCACTAGCACCACGTCATATTCGCCTGCCAGCCCAGCTATCACCTGAGTAACACGCGGATCCAAGGCGCGCGCATAACGCTCCAGGCGTTCCAGCATCGCAACCTTGTCCTCATCTTTCAAACTGGCGATAGGGTCGTGTGGTAGATAGAAATTTTTGTTGCTGTTCGCGCGTAACAGCGGCACAGTTTGCGTCCCGCCCTGCCGTGCAATCGCGCGCGTGGCCAGCGTTGCGCTTTCCAAGGCTGCCAAACTGATGTCATCAGAATACGCGAAAGCGGTCTTTTCACCGCTCACCGCCCGCACACCTACACCTTGTTCGATACCAAAGCTGCCAGACTTGACGATACCTTCTTCAAGCGACCAGCTTTCGGCGCGACTGTATTGAAAATACAGGTCAGCGTAATCCACTTTATGCACCAGCATTTTAGAAAACATTTGCTCCAGATGGCGAGTTTCAAGCGCATGCGGTGCAAGCAGTGACTGCTGTGCAAGGGCAAATACAGTATCGTTATTTTGCATTGTCAAACCCATAAAAATTTAAAAAAATCGTTACAAAAAATCCAGCTCATTGATAAGACACGTATTTGAAGCTGCAAAAAATTACTCAGACTTTTATCCATCTAGCCATATAAGGGCGCATAGGGCAGCCACAATAAAAACGATATTTTTCAATGAGACAAGATTTTCATAAAGTCGTTCCTTCCTACACCCCAAGAGCTAGGCGCTTCACCTGTCTTATACCTCACATCAGGTAAGGATGCGGTGTGACAGTGCTGGCAAGCTGGCGCGCAAGCTAGCATGATAGGATGGATTTATTTCTGCGACCACGACTCCTGAGCCGCGTGGCAATCGATCCAGCACCCTCCCCCACGGATCGACGATCATACTGTTACCGTGTGTTTCGCGACCATTGACGTGATAACCACCCTGCCCTGCGGCCACCACATACGCCAGATTTTCGATGGCACGCGCGCGAACCAATATCTCCCAATGCATTTTTCCAGTGGTCTCAGTGAAAGCGGAAGGCAGCACAATAATATTTACATCGTGCATAGCGCGAAACAACTCAGGGAAACGCAAATCGTAACAAATCGCCAACCCAATGCGCCCGAACGGACTATCCACCACTACTACCTGATTACCAGCCTCAATAGTACGTCCCTCATGGTAATGCTCATTGCCGAGATCGAGATTAAATAAATGGATTTTGTCATAGCGCGCCACCTGCTCTCCATTATCGTCATACACTAGGCAGGCATTACGCATTTTGTCTGGCACATCCGCCACTAGAGGGATGGAGCCGCCGACCAGCCAGATTTTATGCGCACGCGCAGTCTCACTCAAAAAAGTCTGGATCGTGCCGCTTCCCGGTTGCTCGCGCACCGCCAATTTATCCGTATCATTCAGCCCCATGATAGGAAAGTATTCCGGCAATACAACCAGGCGTGCTCCCTGATCTACAGCTTTTTCGATCAGGCGGCGTGCCTCACTCAGGTTACCCAAGACATTTGGCCCCGAAGCCATCTGCACGGCAGCAACCTTGAAAGTCTTAGTTTGCGCATGAGCAGCGACACGTCGTTGGGTGACATTTTTGTCTTGCATACTTTCAATTCTTTCATAGTATTACTTCTATGGTGAAGCAACAGACTTGCTTACACCCACTTTTTCTACATTCGGGTTGGCCCATGCACCCGTAATATTGTATTCAAACGACACCAACTTATCGAGCGGTTCGCGCAATAACTTGTTGGCAATGAAGACCCCAATGCCCACTACCGGACCAGCGGCAAATGCGCTCAGTAGGGATGCTGTGTTCCCCACTGTAGGCAGAATGCGCACACGCAAGTTTTGCGTTTCGTTGTTTAGGTCCACCTGCCCTCTCATGGTCACTTTGGCGGCCGAGCCTTCAATTTTAAAATCATCGGTCAACAAAATCCCTTTCTTGACTTGCGCCACTCCGTTGATGCTATCAAACTTAAAACCTGCGCTGAACACATCCGTAAAATCCAGCGAAATATGCTTGGGCAGCGCTTGCAGGCTCAAGATGCTGAGTAGTTTACCGATACCTGGTTCGATTTTCAGGAACTGTCCTTTACCGGTGCTCAGCTTGAGCGTGCCATCCAATGTGGCATAGCTGAATTCAGCTGGCGCGCCGGGCCAGGAAAACGTCCCTTCAAGTTTTCCGCTGCCGTCCTTCACGCTATTTGGGTAGCCGGAACGGCCCAGAATTTTCCCCGCATCGCTGATTTCCAGCTTGAGGTTGACTTGAGTCTGCTCCCCGCTAGGGCCCATCTGCCATTTTCCATCCGCAGTCAACTCACCATCTGAGTTAGTGATAATTAAGCGCTCCAATAGCCAGTCGCGCTCGTGCTGCTGTGCAAATAATTCCAGCTTGCCCAGATTCTTGCCATTTAGTGTGATATTGCCCACCGCCACGTCGAGTGCGGGATGTTTTATGCTAGCAATATTTTTTTTAATAGCACTAGATTGAGCTACAGCAATTTTCTTTTTTCCGCTTTCATCCCGATCCGGTTCCAGAGACATGTTTTTCAAGCGAGCGGCAAGCTTGCCGTTACCCTGCGGATACCAACTCACTTCACCATTAATTGACTTAGCTGCCAGTAGCGCAACCACCGTACCATTAATATTACGTGCATTGAGACGAACATCATCTGCCATATAACCATATCCACTGATCTTCTGGATCATCAAATCGGCACCTGCGAAACTGACCGGTGTCAATCCGTCCGATGCGCCAGCCAACGCTCCCCATCCTTCCAACGATAACTGCGGCATAGTGCCAACTAGCCACACGCCATCCTTTTCCACCCACTTGCCAGCATTGCCAAAGTTTACCGTACCGCGCTTGACGACCCGTTCACCACCCTCATCCAAACGCAAAAATTTCGCGCTGAAGAGCTTGCCATATTGCACCGATAACGAGTCCTGTTGCGTAGTCATGCTATTCATCTCGAAGCGCAGCGGAATAATCTCGTTAGCGCGCTTTGCAAAT
>JANMWF010000155.1:0-14004 GCA_031393845.1 Nitrosomonadales bacterium
ACGGCTATGTGGTGGACTTCCTGGATTTTTACTGGAACACTTATCACTTTCCAGCATTTAACATCGCAGACTCAGCAGTTACCTGTGGTGCGGGTTTGTTACTGTGGGAAAGTTTTACAAAAAAAACATAGGGTGTGTTTCTGCCTTCGCGAGAATAGCAAATTAGGGTGCTTCTAAAAATTCAGAGTTTCTCCAAATGCAAGGCGCGGATGCAAGCAAGAAACCCGTATTTGTAAAGGCATTCATTATTTATTGAAGAGATGGAATGGAACTATTACTCGCTAATCCCCGCGGTTTCTGTGCTGGCGTTGATCGCGCCATCGAAATGGTCGAGCGCGCACTGACGTTGCATGGTGCCCCAATCTATGTGCGCCACGAAGTGGTACACAACGAGTTTGTGGTTGCTAACTTGCGAAAAAAAGGCGCAGTGTTCATTGATGATTTAGCCGATGTGCCAGCGGGTAGTATCCTCATTTTCAGCGCACATGGTGTATCGCAAGCGGTACGAAGCGAAGCGACGGCACGCGGGTTCACGGTATTTGACGCAACTTGCCCGCTGGTAACCAAGGTGCATACCGAAGTTGCGCGCCTGCGAGAATGGGGCAAGGAAATTATAATGATCGGGCATGCCGGACATCCTGAAGTGGAAGGCACGATGGGGCAGGGCGACGGCAGCATGTATTTGGTGGAGTCGCCTGCAGACGCGCAGCTTTTGGAGGTGAAAGACCCAAATAATATCGCCTTTGTCACCCAGACTACTCTATCCATGGATGATACTGCTGCCATCATCGCGGTGCTCAAGACACGTTTTCCGGGCATTATTGGTCCCAGTAAGAATGACATTTGCTATGCAACACAGAACCGTCAGGATGCGGTCAAGCATCTGGCTAGCCAATGTGACGTGGTAATCGTTGTGGGTTCACCCAGCAGTTCTAACTCCAACCGCTTGCGCGAAGTAGCGCACAACATGAATATTCCGTCCTATCTTGTTGATAATGCTGGAGAATTGAAAGCAGAATGGCTGTCTGGAAAGTTGCATATAGGCATCTCAGCCGGAGCTTCCGCCCCGGAAGTGCTGGTGCAGGACGTGATTGTACGGTTACAAGAGCTGGGTGCAGAGAGCGTGCATGAATTGGATGGCATTAGTGAAAATGTGGTATTCCCAATTCCAAAAGGGCTTATCTGAACAAAACCTGGGATCGCGCGATTTTTTTAAGCTACGCACCAGATGTGGCTTCAAACCGCGAGCACGCTAATGCCAGCGCAACGCTGGTGGCTTCAACTCTCAGAACCTTTCCATCGTGCGAGCACCCCCTAATTTGACGCTGGCGAAGAGCCGCTCTTGACCACACGCAGGATTACCATGAAGGTAAGCCTGCGTTCCAGCATCATGCTTGTGGCCAAAGGAGAGGTGACCGTTTGAGCCAGTATAAGCTGAAGGTTTTGTCCAGATCGTAAAAGATCTGGATATTTGGGGTATTCGTCACACGAATTATTAATGCCATGTCTACAAAACCATTTTTGTCTGGGTTGAAGAATAACCATGAAATCATCACCGCAGCCAGCTAATACAAACATAGCCAATCCCGCTGACGGGAAAGATGCGCATATTTCCGGTCAATTGCTGGAAATAGGGCGCACCGATGCAGCTACTGCTTTGCAGCAGCTAGTGTCGCGCCTAGATGGCCTGACGCAGGCTGAAGCGGGTGCTCGCTTGAAGAAATATGGGCCGAACGTGATTGCCCGGGAACAGCGGCTATCTGCCTTGATCCGCCTGTTGAGCAATGTCAAGAATCCATTGGTACTACTGCTCATAGCGCTGGGCGTTCTTTCTTTTCTGACCGGCGACTTGCGCGCGACGGCTGTCATTTTCGTGATGGTAATTTTGGGCACTGTGTTGCGTTTCGTGCAGGAGATGCGTGCCGATAACGCGGCTGAAAAACTTAAGGCGATGGTTAGCAACACGGCTACGTTAGTGCGAGACGGTAAGGAAAAGGAAGTTCCGCTCAAGATGTTAGTGCCCGGCGATATCATCCGGCTGGCAGCAGGTGATATGACGCCGGCCGACGTTAGGGTGCTGTCCGCTAAAGATTTGTTTCTAAATCAGGCGGCGCTTACTGGCGAATCTTTGCCGGTGGAAAAAAAGGCCGACGCTGCGCCTGCCGATGTTCACAACCCGCTGGAACTCGCGAATATTTGCTTCCTGGGCACCAACGTGGAAAGTGGTGCCGCAACGGCGGTGGTCATTTGTACTGGCAAGCAGACTTACTTGGGATCGCTGGCTGCCAGTATAGTCGGACAGCGTCAGTTGACCAGCTTTGACAAAGGCATCAACAAGTTCACGTGGCTGATGATCCTGTTCATCGCCGTGATGGTGCCGACCGTCTTTCTGCTCAACGGGCTGAGCAAACACAACTGGACGGAAGCATTTCTGTTTGCTATGGCCGTGGCAGTCGGGCTGACGCCCGAGATGCTGCCGATGATAGTCACGGTCAACCTGTCCAAGGGGGCATTGGCGATGGCGCGCAAAAAAGTGATTGTAAAGCGCCTGAATGCCATTCAGAACTTCGGTGCGATGGATGTGCTGTGTACCGACAAGACCGGTACGATTACCCAGGGCAAGATCGTGCTGGAAAAGCACTTGGACGTTAACGGCGAAGACAGCGAGAAGGTGTTGCATTTTGGCTACTTGAACAGCTTTCATCACACCGGTTTGAAGAACTTGCTGGACGAGGCCATCCTCAAGCATGAGGAGCTGGAGCAACATCTGCAAGTGCAGGAGAAGTACCGAAAGATAGATGAGATTCCATTCGACTTTGTGCGGCGCAGGATGTCGGTTGTGGTGGAAGATGAAAGCGGATTGAACATACTGATCTGTAAAGGCGCGGTCGAAGAAGTGCTGAGCCTGTGCACGAGGGTGGAACTGAATGGAGAGGTGGTTGCTGTTCAGGCAGAGCATGACACCAGACGCCGGCAGCTTGCGGACGAGCTGAATGGTCAAGGTTTCCGCGTGATTGCCTTGGCTTACAAGCAAATGCAGGGCGCATCAGATGAACCGGTTTATGCGGTCGAGGACGAGTCGGACCTGATCCTGCTGGGTTTTCTGGCCTTTCTCGACCCACCCAAGGACACCGCTGCCGAGGCCTTAAAACGGCTGCACAGATTGAATGTGGACGTCAAAATCCTGACTGGCGATAATGAAATTGTCACCTCATATATCTGCAAGGAAGTGGGCATGCCGGTCGAGAATTTGTTGCTCGGTTCTCAAATCGAGGCGATGAGCGATGATGAACTTGCTGTTGCCGTAGCCGCAAGCAGCGTGTTTGCGCGGCTTGCTCCGGCGCACAAGGAGCGCATCATCCGCGCGTTGCAGAGCAAGGATCACGTAGTCGGCTTCATGGGCGATGGCATCAATGACGCCCCTGCGCTCAAGGCTGCTGACGTAGGCATTTCAGTGGATAGCGCGGTCGACATCGCCAAGGAGTCCTCTGACATCATCTTGCTGGAAAACAACTTGCTGATACTGGAGCAGGGTGTGCTGGAGGGGCGGCGGGTATTCGGCAACATCATCAAGTACATCAAGATGGCGGCCAGTTCCAACTTCGGTAACATGTTAAGCGTGGTCGGGGCCAGCGTATTTTTGCCCTTTTTGCCGATGTTGCCGATCCAGGTATTGATCAACAACTTGCTGTACGACTTCTCGCAAACCACGATCCCCACCGACGAGGTGGATGCCGACTGGCTGACCAAGCCGCGTAAATGGGCGATCGGTGAGATTGAGCGTTTTATCTTGTTTTTCGGCCCGATCAGTTCGATTTTTGACTACCTGACATTCTTCATCATGCTGTACTTATTCAACAGCTGGCAAAACCCGGCATTGTTCCATACCGGTTGGTTCGTGGAATCGATCTTCACCCAGACTCTGATCATCCACATTATTCGCACAAACAGGATTCCGTTCATCGAAAGTCGAGCCAGTTGGCAGCTGATTGCCACGTCGCTGATCATCGTTGCAGTGGGCGCTTTGCTGACGGTTTCGCCACTGGCTGACACGCTCGGTTTTGTTGCGCTGCCGCCGCTGTACTGGCTGTTGCTGGCGGGTATGTTGCTGTGCTATATGATCTTGACGCAGTTGGTGAAGACTTGGTTTATCCGCAAGTTTGGCGAATGATCGCGGCGATGGATAAAAAGTATATTGGGTCACACGACTATCAAAACCGGTAACCCTGACTATTTCAAGTGCTGTGTCAGATCAAATTGAGGCTGCTTCAAATTAAATCCTCGCGCCGTAGCATAAATACAAACTCGTCTCCTGCTGATACCTCAAGCCAGATGAAAGGCAGATTGGGATATGCGGCTTCAAGTGCGGGACGGTTATGGCCGATCTCGACCACCAGCAATCCATTGGAATTGAGGTGATCGGCCGCATGTTTCAATATTTCGCGTGTAGCATCTAGCCCATCTGCGCCACTGCCTAATGCGAGTTGCGGCTCATGTCGGTATTCTGGCGGTAGCGCGGTCATGGATGGGGTATCCACATAAGGGGGGTTACTGATGATGACGTCGTATTGCTTGCCCGTCAGATTGGAAAAAAGATCTGATTTTATTATATTGATTCGTTCTTCCAAGCCATAGTCAGCAACATTGCGCTGTGCAACTTCCAATGCGTCTGGAGAAATATCAACAGCATCCACTACGGCATCTGGGAAAGCGTGCGCAGCCAAAATGGCGAGGCAGCCGCTGCCAGTGCATAGATCCAACACGTCGGTCACGATCTTTGTATCGGCTATCCAGGGCGCAAATTGCTCCCGTATTAGTTCCGCGATAAATGAGCGGGGCACGATGACGCGCTTGTCCACATAGAAGCGGAAGTCCCCTAACCAAGCTTCATGCGTCAGGTAGGCGACAGGAATTCGCTTGTCTACGCGCTGTTTGAGCAATGCGAGCAATGCATTTTTTTCTTCAGCAATTAGTCGCGCGTCGAGAAAAGGATTCAGTGTGTCCAGTGGCAGATGCAGGGTGTGCAGAATAAGGTAGGCTGCTTCATCATATGCGCTGGCCGAGCCATGCCCGAAGCTGAGCTTTGCTTCGTTGAATGCACTGACCGTAAAGCGCAGCCAGTCACGCACGGTGTGAAGTTCGTTGGTGCAGTCAAAATGGTGCAACACACTCATGTTTTATTAACCAGCAGATTGACCAGTGTGCGGCAGTAGATTTCGGACAATACATCCAAGTCGGTCACAGATACGCATTCATTGAGTTTATGTATCGTTGCGTTAAGCGGACCGAACTCAATCACTTGCGGGCAGATATCGGCTATGAAGCGCCCGTCTGATGTGCCGCCACTGGTGGAGAGTTCGGTTTCGATACCCGTTACTTCCTTGATCGCAGCGCCCACTGCATCTACCAGATCGCCGCGTGGTGTGAGATAGGGCTTGCCGGACAGCGACCAGGTCAACTCATAATTCAGCTCATGCTGATCAAGAATGGCGTGGGTCTTGGCTTTCAGTTCGTCCACTGTGCTCGCTGTTGAAAAACGAAAATTGAATACGATTTCTACCGTGCCCGGAATGACGTTGGTTGCCCCGGTGCCGCCGTGTATGTTGGAAATCTGCCAGGTAGTGGCCGGAAAATAGGTGTTTCCATTATCCCATGTCATTGCGGCCAGCTCGGCGATGGCCGGAGCGGCAAGATGGATGGGGTTTTTGGCCAGGTGCGGATAAGCGATGTGGCCTTGAACCCCTTTCACGGTAAGCGTGCCTGACAGCGAACCACGTCGTCCATTTTTGATGGTGTCGCCGATTTTGGCAGATGAGGTGGGTTCGCCCACGATACAGTAATCCATTTTTTCGCCGCGCATTTGCAATACTTCTACCACGCGAACTGTGCCATTTACGGCTATGCCTTCCTCATCGGAAGTCAGCAACAAGGCAATTGAACCGGCATGGCCCGGGTGCGCTGCCACAAATTGTTCGATGGAGGTAACGAAGGCAGCCAGTGAACCCTTCATGTCGGCAGCTCCGCGTCCATATAACATTCCATCGCGTAGGGTTGGAGTGAAGGGGTCGCTGTGCCACTGGTCTAGCGGGCCGGTCGGCACGACATCGGTGTGGCCGGCAAAACACACCACGAGGCCGTTGCTACCCCGCCGTGCCCACAAATTGTCCACATTGTCGTAACGTAATGTTTCCAGCTTGAATCCAAGTGGCTCGAGGCGCGCGCCGATGATAGCCAGACAGCCTTCATCCAACGGTGTGAGAGAACGACAGGCGATAAGTTGTTTGGCAAGTTCCAAGGTGGTGGACATAAATAGATTAAGACTTGAAGTTGAAAATTTTTTCGTAGCTGGCATCGTCGAAGCCGATATGCAGCAGCTTGCCATCCTGTTCCAATAGCGGGCGTTTAATGACGCTGGTTTTTTCCAGCAGCAGTGGTAATGCGCTAGAGTTATCCTTAATAATTAGTTTTTGTTCTGCCGACAAACCACGCCAAGTCAGACCCTTGCGGTTGATGAGACTTTCCCAGCCCATCTGTTGCAGCCAGCTCTGTGCCAGTTCCGCTTCAAGACCGTGTTTTTTAAAATCGTGAAATTGATACTCGGCGCAATGCTGCTCCAGCCAAGCGCGGGCTTTTTTTACAGTGTTGCAATTTGCAATGCCATACAATTTCATCTTGCTGAATCCATATAATCTATTTAATATTTTTATTTCGATCAGTGTGGCATTGTTGAAACCGCCTGAAATCTGACGGGGTGGACTATGAGTAATAGATCAAGGATGACAAATTGCTGGCCGAGTCGGCGTTGAGCAAAGCATCTTCCTTAGTAATCTCACCGTTCTTGAACAGCTTGTACAACGCCTGTTCAAAGGTCTGTGAA
Source organism: Nitrosomonadales bacterium (assembly GCA_031393845.1). Lineage (GTDB taxonomy): Bacteria > Pseudomonadota > Gammaproteobacteria > Burkholderiales > Gallionellaceae > Nitrotoga. Next base: position 6,878 of record JANMWF010000155.1, read on the forward strand.
CCGGGCGATACACTTTGATCGATAGCATCACGAATTTTGTCGATCTCATCATTTTTAATCAACTCTGAGATAAGTGTTGTATTGAGTAAAATTTCCACAGCAGGCACCAACATGCCGTGCACGTTTGGAACCAAACGTTGAGAAATTACTGCCCGCAAACTCATTGCCATGTCGGCGAGTACTGCTCGACGAGTATCTTGTGGAAAGAGATTTACGATGCGATTCAGTGCATGGTAGCTATTATTGGCGTGCAGCGTGGACAGGCACAAATGGCCGCTCTGGGCAAAGATCAGCGCATGCTTGAAAGTTTCACGGTCGCGGATTTCACCTATCATTAGCACATCAGGCGCCTCGCGCATGGCGCTTTCCAGGGCATTGCCATAGGAAAGCGTGTCGGTGCCGATCTCACGCTGATTAACAATGGATTTATTATATTCAAACAGGTATTCGACGGGGTCTTCAATGGTCAGGATATGGCCGGAGGCAGTACAATTGCGATGCTCAATCATCGCCGCCATTGTGGTGGATTTGCCCGATCCAGTCGCACCAGCAACCAATACCAGGCCACGCTTTTCCATAATGAGCTGATTCAATACCGGTGGTAGATTCAGTTCTTCGACGTTGAGAATGATGAACCGAATATAACGAATGACAATAGAAATGCTGCCTCGTTGGCGGAAAATATTGACCCGATAATTTCCTGCATCCAAGACACGGTAGGAAAAATTCATTTCCATGCTGGATTCAAACGTCGCAATTTGCTCCGGTGTCATTATTTCATAGGCGATGCGCTCAATAGTTTCGCTATCAAGCTTCTCTGCGTTCACTGGCATAACCACGCCATTGATCTTGATATTGATTGGTGCACCCACGGAAAAGAAAAGATCAGAAGCCTGTTTGTCGGCAGCCAACTGTAAAAAGGGTGTAATGATCATAATTTTTCCCCGGGTTAAATCTGGCTTTAAATTCCGCGTAGTAGCTCATTAATACCGACTTTTGCCCGGGTTTTGGCATCCACCTTCTTTACAATCACGGCGCAATACAGACTGTAGCTGCCATCCTTAGAGGGCAAGTTGCCGGACACTACCACTGAGCCAGCCGGTACGCGACCATAATGCACTTCGCCAGTTTCGCGATCGAAAATCTTGGTGCTTTGCCCGATGTACACACCCATTGAAATCACTGCTCCCTCTTCCACAATCACGCCTTCGACAATTTCCGAGCGCGCACCGATGAAACAGTTGTCCTCGATAATGGTCGGGTTGGCCTGCACTGGTTCCAGCACACCGCCGATGCCGACCCCGCCACTCAAGTGTACGTTCTTGCCAATCTGCGCGCACGAGCCGACAGTCGCCCAGGTATCCACCATAGTGCCTTCATCCACATAAGCACCAATGTTGACGTAAGAGGGCATCAAGACCACGTTCTTGGCAATGAATGAACCCTTGCGCGCCGCAGCTGGCGGCACTATGCGGAAGCCGCCCTCACGAAAATCGCGCGAGTTGTAGTCGGCAAACTTGGACGGCACCTTGTCGTAATAATTGGTAAACCCGCCCTTGATGAAAGCATTGTCTTCCATGCGGAAAGACAATAGTACTGCTTTCTTTAGCCATTGATGGGTTACCCACTGGCCCTCAATTTTTTCCGCAACTCGCAGAGTGCCGTGGTCGAGGTAACCAATAACGGTGTCCACCGCATCTTTCAGTTTCGCATCTACGTTGCGTGGTGTAATTTCGGCACGGCGTTCAAAGGCGGGTTCGATGATCTGTTGCAGTTGTTCCATGATATTCCTAGTCAAGTTTGCGGGTAAATTCGGCGATGCGATGCGCGGCTTCCAAAGTTTCGCTCAGCTCTGCTACCAAGGCGATGCGGATAAAATTTTCGCCTGGATTTACGCCATGTGCATCGCGCGCCAGGAAACTGCCGGGCAGCACTGTGACATTATAGTCTCGATGCAGATATTGCGCGAAACTGGTGTCAGCTATGGGTACTCGCAGCCACAGGTAAAAACTGGCATCCGGCTGCGCCACTGGCAGCACGGGTTTCAGGATGCTGATAACCTGTGCAAATTTTTCCGTATACAGGCGGCGATTTTCGGCGACATGTTCTTCATCCTGCCAAGCAACGGTACTGGCGGCTTGCACTGCCGGATTCATGGCGCAACCGTGGTAAGTGCGATACAGCGTGAACTTCTCTATTACTTTTGCGTCACCCGCCACAAAGCCGGAACGCATGCCGGGCACGTTAGAGCGCTTGGACAGGCTGAAAAAAGACACTAGATTGCGGTAATCGCTGCGCCCCAGTTGTTGCGCTGCTTGTAACGCACCGAGCGGCGGCGTATCGAAATAGATTTCAGAATAGCATTCGTCGGCAGCGATGATAAAGCCGTAACGGTCGGCCAGATCGAATAGCGTCTTCCATTCTGCAAGTTCAATGACACGCCCGGTCGGGTTGCCAGGCGAGCACACATAAATCAGCTGCGTGCGTTGCCAAACTTCTTGCGGTAATTGACCAAAATTCAACGCGTAGTTATCTTCCGGCAGGGTATTGAGGAAATAGGGCATGGCACCAGCCAGTAGAGCTGCGCCTTCATATATCTGATAGAACGGATTAGGACAAATCACGGTGGGGTTGTCACACGTACGGTCAATCACCGCTTGGGCGAAAGCAAACAACGCTTCACGGCTGCCATTTACCGGCAAGACTTGTGATTTTGCATTCAGTGCAGGAAGATCGTAACGTTGCTCAAGCCAGCTGGCGATGCTGCCACGTAGCGCGTCACTCCCTGCGGTTGTGGGATAATTCGCAAGTCCCGACAGATTGGCGCTTAATGCGTCACTAATGAATCGCGGAGTGGCATGTTTGGGTTCCCCGATGTGCAGGCTGATAGGCCGGCAGGCTGGGTTGGGTGTAACTGAGCTAAATAAATTGGCGAGTTTCTGGAACGGGTAGGGCTGTAGACGATCAAGATCAGGATTCATAATTTTTTGCTTAAGCTGAATAGGCACAATTATAAAGGCGTAGCGAGTGGCTTCAAAACAAAAAGTTTTGTCGGTGATAGGCCTGTTGAGTGGTGCGCTGGTGTGGGGACTGATTTGGTATCCCTATCGCGCATTACAAAATATGGGAGTAGGCGGCGAATTATCTACGCTGCTCAGCTATTCTATGGCAATGATATTAGGCCTGCTGTTCCTGGGGCCTATATGGCGCGAGCTAAGAGTTGCCGGGTGGCTGAGTATTGTTTTGATGGCGAGTGCGGGCTGGACTAATATAGGCTATGTGCTGGCGATGTTGGACGGCGAAGTAATGCGCGTGCTGCTGCTGTTCTATCTCGCGCCCTTGTGGACGGTGATCTTTTCGCGCTGGCTGCTCAGTGAAAAATTAAATAATTACGGCTACGCCATTATCGCGCTGTCATTGGGTGGTGCGTTCGTCATGCTGTGGGATACGCAGCATGGTTTGCCGCTGCCGCAAAACCAGGCGGAATGGATAGGTCTTTCAGCGGGGATTAGTTTTGCTTTGATGAATGTAATTGTGCGTCGTACGCAGCACCTGAGTGTGAACTTCAAAGTGGCCAGCGTGTGGTTTGGCACGATATTCTTCACCACGGTATTGCTGTTGTATCAGGGCAGCGTCATGGTTCAATTGCAGAGCATCACACCGGATGCATGGTGGCTTTTGTGGCTGATCGGATTGGTATTATGTGCTATTAGTTTTGCTGTGCAATACGGACTGACTTATCTGCCCGCCAACCAGGCTATTGTTCTGTTGCTATCCGAGCTGGTGTTTGCTGCCGTATCCTCGTATTTATTGGCGGATGAGGAAATGGGACTGCGGGACATTATTGGTGCAGCGCTGATTGTTTCGGCCAGCTTGCTGTCTGGAAAATGCACATCACACGACGTAAAATAATTTTTGGGGACAATAATTGAATAAGGCAAAATTTATTACCTTTGAAGGAGTAGACGGGGCAGGTAAAAGTACGCATCTAACCTGGTTTGCCGAGGCCTTGCGCAAACGCGGCAAGGAGGTGCTTGTGACGCGTGAACCGGGTGGTACACCCTTGGGTGAATGTCTGCGCGACATTCTACTAAACCAACCCATGCACGCAGAAACAGAGGCTCTGTTAATGTTCGCCGCTCGCCTTGAACATATCGAGCAGGTTATTAAGCCAGCTTTGCAACGGGGAACCTGGGTGGTGTCCGACCGTTTTAGCGATGCCAGTTTTGCCTATCAGGGTGGGGGCAGGGGGGTGAAGGTGGCAAAGCTGGAACAATTGGAATGCTGGGTACATGAAAATTTTCAGCCGGATTTGACATTGCTGTTTGACCTTCCAATTGAGGTGGCACGCCAACGACTGTCGAAGAATACAACGTTGGATCGCTTCGAACAGGAAAAAGACAGTTTTTTCGAGAAGGTGCGGCAAGCTTACCTGGAACGCTGTAAGAAACATCCAGATCGCATCATGTTGATTGATGCTGCCCAGACACCAGATCAAGTTAAAGTAAATTTAGAGATATCAATTTTATCAATTTGAATTAATTAATAATTATAAATTAACTGCGGATGTACTTAATAGTATGTTGAGACACTGATTTCTATAGTTCACGACAATATATTTACACAGGTGCATTCGAGTGGTTACTTAAATGTGGATAAGCTGATACAACAATATCCGTCATTTTAATAATGGAAACCATTTCAATACGATAGGTAATATAACAAATTTGATTTGAGCGAAATCAGCAAAGTTCAGTGACCTTTGCCATTTTTCAGCTCTCTTGCGATAATCCAATAACAATGGCGTAACGTGCCCACGCATGCAAAAAATTAATCTACCGCATTATTCTCAATATGAGTGAACTACAAATTAGCTTGTTCGGTATCGGCATCGCCGTGGTGCTGACGATATATATTTATAATTGGTGGCAGCAACGCCAATATCGGCGCAAGTTCGGTGCGGCGTTCAAGCATAGGCATGAGGATGCACTGTATCGCCCAGCTGTAGAAATGCCGACTGAAGAATTGCTGGTCGAAAAGATGGAGCAGGCCGTACCCGTTAGTATATTGCCCAATGAGTCGCAATACGGGCACACGGTAGATGCTATGTGCGCGTTGCTGGATGAGGAAACCGATTACATTGCAGTGATTTCGCCTAAAAGCCCGGTGGGTGCAAATGCGCTAACATTGTTGTGGCAGCAACGCTTTGATTTTGGTAAAAGCGTTTATGTATGCGGCTTAAGTGCGGCGAGCGGCGAATGGGGGAAAGTGATTGCGGATAGTCCATCGGCCTACACCTCGTTTAAACTGGCGCTACAATTAGCTAATCGCTCCGGTGCGGTGAGTGAAGCAAAGTTGATGGATTTTCGTGAGCTGGCGCGAATGATTGCAGCTCAATTGCATGCCGGTGTGGTACTGCCGGATGTGGCAGAAACTGCAGCGCGCGCGGTAGAGTTGGATAAATTCTGCGCAGCTGTAGATCTGATTATCGGCCTTAATATTTTGCCCAGCGATAAACACATATTGTCTGGCAACGATATCGCGCGCGTGGCTGAGCAGTACGGGTTACGTTTGCAAGCTGATGGTACGTTCCACTTAAATGATACGCACGGACATACTCTGTTCAGCCTGTGCAATGAAGACAACACCCCATTTCAACACCATACTTTGGATCAATTGCATGTGGATGGCCTGACTTTGTTGCTGGATGTGCCACGTGTGGAGCAGCCCTCACTAGGTTTTGACCAAATGGTGACTTTGGCACGACAACTGGCTAAGGAACTGCATGCAACCATAGTGGACGCGCACCATGTGGCATTAAGCGAAGGGAGTATTACGCTAATCCGTGAGCGGATTGCTGCTGTTGAGGCTGAAATGCGGGCAAGCCACATTATTGCTGGCAGCGCCCAGGCGCGCAGGTTGTTTTCCTAGATTTTTCTTTCAGATTAGGTTCAATTGATGAGTGAATCGGTACCGCAGCGTATCGCGCATTTGCGTGGGGAGATCGAGCGACACAATGACCAATATCATACGTTGGACGCTCCACTGATTACCGACGCGGAATTCGATGCAATTTTCCGTGAACTGCAAACTCTTGAAATACAATATCCCTCACTTGCTACGCCTGACTCGCCTACTCAGCGAGTTGGCGCTACGCCGCGATTATCCTTTACCCAAGTAGTACATCGCTCGCCGATGCTTTCGCTTAACAACGCCTTTAATGACGAAGAGGTACGGGCATTTGACATTCGTACCAGCGAGATATTGGGCGTGACCGAAGTAGAGTATTCAGTTGAACCTAAATTTGATGGCCTGGCTGTCACGCTCACCTATCGCGATGGAATATTTGTGCAGGGCGCGACGCGCGGCGATGGCGAGGTTGGAGAAGATGTGACGCAAAACCTGCGCACCGTAAGGAATCTTCCATTGCGATTGGATTCAGGACGATTAGCCAAGCCCATTCCGCTTATAGAGATACGCGGCGAGGTGCTGATGTTCAAGGTTGATTTTATCTCGCTGAATCGCCAGCAAGCAGACAAGGGCGACAAGCTGTTCGCCAATCCACGCAATGCTGCGGCTGGTTCGTTGCGCCAGCTCAATTCGCGGATTACATCCAGTCGTCACCTGAGTTTTTTAGCCTATGGTGCAGGCGCGGTTGAAGGAATCATATTGCCTGACACGCATGCCGAGCAGTTGGAGTGTTTGCAAAAGTTGTCTGTGCCGGTGCCACAGGAACGTCGTGTAGTGCACGGACTCGACGGACTACTTGCTTATTATCGCGAAATTGGTGAACTGCGCAACAAACTGCCCTATGAAATTGATGGTGTCGTATACAAAGTCAATATCATCTCACAACAAACCAGGCTGGGCTATGTGTCGCGGGCACCGCGCTTTGCTCTTGCGCACAAGTTTCCGGCAGAAGAAGCATTGACCACTGTGCTGGATATTGAGGTGCAGGTAGGCCGTACTGGCGCATTGACTCCAGTAGCGCGCCTGGCACCCGTATTTGTCGGTGGTGTAACGGTGACCAATGCCACGCTGCACAACGAAGAAGAATTGCGTCGCAAGGATATCCGCATCGGCGATACAGTAAGTGTCCGACGTGCCGGCGATGTCATTCCAGAAGT
>JANMWF010000162.1:0-10997 GCA_031393845.1 Nitrosomonadales bacterium
CAAGCATAATAAGTTTTTTGCACATATCTTCTCCATAGCGGAAAACTACTAAGCGGAGCATACCGCAACATCGAAATAAATCAAGGGGAAAGCTCATCTAATATGAAACAAGTCTGAAGCCGGGCCGTATTTCCAACGAAGAATGGATCTGAACAGCTGAAGTTCTGAATCAGCCGCAATGCAGGGAAAAGTGATCGACATGGACAAAGCATGGCTGCAAACTTTGACGCAAATTAAACAGTGGAATCCGACTGACTTTTAGGCAACACCACTACTCTCAATTTCCATAATATCAACAATAGCCCAAGCAGCGCTGCCACGGCGCTAAATGAGTACATCACACTTGCACCCCAGTGTTCCCACAGCGGGCCACTCAATAATCCACCAACCATACCGCCCGCACCGTAAGTAATGCTACCAAACAGCGCCTGCCCCTTGGACTGATGCCGCCCGCGAAAAAACTGGTGTACCAGCGCCATCGCCACTGCATGAAAAGCACCAAAAGTGGCGGCATGCAATACTTGCGCAAACAGCAACAACGACAGCGAACTCACCCCCCAGCCTATCAACAAGAAACGCAGCACTGCACAAGCAAAACTTACAATCATGATTATCGGCAATGTGAAACGCAACATTAGCCACGGCATGGCGAAAAACACCGCAATCTCACAAATTACACCCAGCGCCCACAGCCAACCAACCGCGCTTTTTGAATAGTCATTCTCCACCAGATAAATCGAGTAAAAAATGTAATAAGGCCCATGCGCTAAAGCCATCAGAAAACATGCGCCAAACAATACCAGCACTTGCGGCTGCAATACCAAACGCAGGATGGGCTGGCTGTCGGTATGGTGCGCCAATACTTCGGTGGGTGGGATCTGACGCGCGAAAAACAAAATACCCAGCTTGATCGCCACACCTACCCACAATATCCAGGCGATAGCGATAGAGTCAAACGCATAGCCTAACCCCAATACCGCCACAATAAAACCAACCGAACCCCAAGAACGAATACGGCCATAGCGCGCAGTGTGCTTACCCAGATAGGTCAGCGTAGTCGCTTCCACCAAGGGCATGGAAGCACTCCAGAAAAAACTCATCACCATCATCACCAACAACAAGCCGACGAAATCAGTCGTGAAGAACACTCCCAAGTAACTGAGGACGCTGCACAGCGCCGCCAGTTGCACTACCAGCAAACGCTGCCCGGTATGGTCGGCCAGCCACCCCCATAGCGTAGGGGACAACATCCGCATCACTGGTTGCACCGACATTAAAACGGCAATTTGCATTGCATCGAAATGGATGGATTTCAGATACAAACTCCAGTACGGCGCAAACATGCCCACAAAAGCGAAGTAAAAGAAATAAAAACCAGCGATACGCCAGTGATAGTTTTTATGGAGGGTCACAGCAACAAAAGTAGGATCGAACTTGCGATTAACGTCCGCAAAATCGTATTATCTCACGTGAAAAAAATAATATTGCGCAATGCTCTTGAAATCAAAAAAGTCGACCCCATTTTTACGCTACGTATTTTTGAAGAAATCATTTTGGAGAAGCAGATGGAACCCACGGAATCCTCATCCCAACAGCCTGAACAGACCACCCAAGCTGAAGATACGCTTAACTCAGAGGTTATGCCAAGCATTGAGGAAATGCTGCAACAAGCTGAGCGCAAGGCACAGGAACACTACGACGCTTGGATGTATGCCAAGGCAGAAGGCGAGAATATTCGTCGACGCGCACAAGAAGACGTTAGCAAAGCAAGGAAATTGGCTGTGGAGCATTTCTCCAATGAAATGCTGATGGTGAAGGATAGCCTGGAAGCAGGATTAGCTGTTGAAACCGCCACAGTAGAAAGTTTCAAGAGCGGCATGGAACTTACTCTCAAGCAGCTCGCTGCTGTATTCACTAAATTCAACATCAACGAGATCAATCCGCTCGGCGAAAAATTCGACGCCCACAAGCACCAGGCCATCAGCATGGTAGACCACAGTGAGCAAGAAGCTAACACGGTAGTGAGCGTAATGCAGAAAGGCTATCTACTGCACGACCGGGTGTTACGTCCTGCATTGGTGATGGTGGCCAAGGCGAAGGAGTAACGGCCATATAACCAAGCAGCAGTCCGTTACTTCTTAAATTGCATTTTCGCGTAGTTTTGCGAAAGATTATCGTAGCACTTGAAATACACATTTGCTGCCAACAGATTAATGCAACACAGGCAGCAAGAACTTTCAACATTAAACCGAAAAGGGAACATTATGGGCAAGATTATTGGTATTGACTTGGGCACCACGAACTCGTGCGTTGCTGTCATGGAAAACGGCAAATCCAAGGTGATTGAGAACGCCGAGGGTACGCGCACCACGCCATCCATCATCGCTTATATGGAAGACGGCGAAGTGCTGGTTGGCGCGCCGGCCAAACGGCAAGCAGTAACCAACCCACAAAATACGCTATACGGTGTAAAGCGGCTGATCGGGCGCCGTTTTGAAGAGCCAATGGTGCAGAAGGACATGGGCATGGTGCCATATGCCATCGTTAAGGCCAAGAACGGTGATGCATGGGTTAAGGTTCGTGACAAAGACATTTCCATTCCGGAAATCTCCGCACAAATACTCATGAAAATGAAAAAGACCGCCGAGGATTATCTCGGTGAGTCGGTCACTGAAGCTGTCATCACAGTGCCTGCCTACTTCAACGATAGTCAACGCCAGGCCACTAAGGACGCTGGCCGCATTGCCGGCTTGGAAGTAAAGCGCATCATTAATGAACCTACTGCAGCTGCGCTGGCATTTGGTATGGATAAGCAGGAAGGCGACCGCAAAATCGCGGTATATGACTTGGGCGGCGGCACTTTCGATATTTCCATTATCGACATCGCTGAAATTGACGGTGAACACCAGTTTGAAGTGCTGTCCACCAACGGCGACACCTTCCTTGGCGGCGAAGATTTTGACATGCGCGTAATTGAATTCCTGGTAGAAGAATTCAAGAAAGAAAGCGGCATCGACCTGAAGAAGGATATGTTGGCTCTGCAACGCCTGAAAGACGCAGCTGAAAAAGCCAAAATTGAATTGTCTTCCGCACAGCAAACTGAGGTGAACCTGCCTTACATCACGGCAGACGCCAGCGGCCCGAAACATCTGGCCATCAAAATTACCCGCGCCAAGCTTGAAAGTCTGGTGGAAGAATTAGTCGCGCGCACCATCGCCCCATGCAAGATTGCCATGAAAGATGCGGGCGTTTCCAATGCCGACATCGCCGACGTGATTCTGGTAGGTGGGCAAACACGGATGCCGATGGTGCAGGAAAAAGTCAAGGAATTTTTCGGCAAGGAAGCGCGTCGCGACGTCAATCCAGATGAAGCAGTGGCAGTGGGTGCGGCCATTCAGGGTGGCGTGCTGCAAGGTGAAGTTAAAGACGTTCTGCTGCTGGATGTAACCCCGCTCAGCCTGGGTATTGAAACCTTGGGCGGCGTGATGACCAAACTGATCAAGAAAAATACCACCATCCCAACCAAGGCCTCACAAGTATTTTCTACTGCCGATGACAATCAGAGTGCAGTGACCATCCACGTGCTGCAAGGTGAACGTGAAATTGTTTCTGGAAATAAGAGCCTGGGACAGTTCAACCTCTCCGATATTCCGCCGTCACCGCGAGGCATGCCGCAAATTGAAGTGACATTCGACATTGATGCTAACGGAATCCTGCATGTAGGCGCAAAAGACAAAGCTACCGGTAAGGAATCCAAGATAACCATCAAGGCCAATTCCGGTTTGTCCGAAGCTGAAATTCAAAAAATGGTACAGGATGCTGAAACATATGCCGACGACGACCGCAAGGCAGTCGAATTGGTTACATCGCGTAATCAGCTGGATGGATTAATTCACTCCACGCAGAAGTCCATGAAGGAATATGGCGAGCAACTGAGTGCGGATGAAAAAGCTGCGGTAGAATCCGCTTTGAAAGAAGCTCAAGATGTAGTGAAAGGTGACGACAAGGAAATTATAGACGCCCAATCTGAGGCACTCTCCACCGCTGCGCACAAACTGTCAGAAAAGATGCACGCCGCTGAAGCTAGCCAGTCTCACCAGCCTGGTGAGTCGGGTGCGCAAACCGACAGCAAGAAAGATGACGGTGATGTCGTAGATGCCGAGTTCACTGAAGTAAAAGATGAAAAAATAAAAGACGAGAAAGTAAAAGACGAAAAAAAGTAACACAAATGGAATGAGAGATGTCTGAAGCTTGATCGCCGCAATTTCGAAACTAGTTAATTAGCGTTATGAATATGCATGCGAAAATTATACAGGCGACATCTCTTTCCCTTTCCAAAAAATATGATTAATTCGGCCTCATACAGCGATATCTGCTCTTGATTATCGCTGTTATTGGTTCGCTGCTGGAATTGAACACGTTGTATCGAGCATATTCGTCAGCCCAGCCTATCGAAACAACGATGCAGGACTGAATAAAAAACAGATGCTATTTCTGGATTTTTTTAAGCTAATGACCTCAACAAGAGACCAATTACATAAATCTTAAATCATTAACCCCTTAACCTCTTTCCGCTTCATGCAAAAATGAAAAAACGTGACTATTACGAAGTGTTAGGCGTCAACCGTGACGCGTCAGATGAAGACATAAAAAAATCTTATCGTAAGTTGGCAATGAAGCATCATCCTGACCGTAATCCGGACAATCCCAAAGCTGAAGAGCACTTCAAGGAAGCCAAAGAGGCATACGAGGTACTCTCCGATTCGCAGAAACGCGCCGGCTATGACCAGTTTGGACACGCCGCTGCCGATGCCGGCATGGGCTCGGGAGGATTCAGTGGCGGTTCAGGCGGCTCCCATTTCGGCGATATCTTTGGCGATATTTTTGGTGCCGGAATGAGCGGGGCAGGCTCACGTGCAAACAACCAAATGCACCGTGGCGCCGACCTTAGCTACAATTTGGAAATCACGTTAGAACAAGCTGCACGCGGTACCGAAACGCAAATTCGCATACCGACCATGACCAAGTGCGATACCTGTCACGGTAGCGGTGCCAAGCCAGGCACGAGCACGACAACCTGCACCACCTGCGGTGGCCATGGGCAAGTACGCATGCAGCAGGGGGGGTTCTTTTCTATCCAGCAAACTTGCCCGCGCTGCCATGGCAGCGGCAAATCCATTATCTCTCCGTGCGGTTCTTGCCACGGCACAGGTCGCATCAAACAACATAAGACACTGTCTATAAAAATTCCGGTCGGGGTTGATAACGATGACCGCATCCGTCTATCTGGCGAAGGGGAACTCGGCAGCAACGGGGGGCCGCCCGGCGACTTGTATGTAGTCATCCGCATCACGCCACACTCGGTATTCCAGCGCGACCACAATGACCTGCACTGCGAAATGCCAATCAGCTTTGTTGTTGCTGCGGTGGGTGGCGAAATCGAAATCCCCACGCTGGATGGTTCCGCACGCATCAAGATTCCAGCTGAAACGCAATCCGGCAAAGTCTTCCGTCTTCGCGGCAAGGGAATCAAAGGGGTACGCAGCTCAACCTTTGGCGACCTGCACTGCCACGTAATGGTAGAAACCCCGGCCAATCTCACTGATCGGCAAAAAGAATTACTGCGCGAATTCGAGCAAATAAATGAACAAGATAGCGCACGCCATAGCCCGCGCGCTAAATCTTGGATGAACAAGGTTAAAGAATTCTTCGGATAGTAAATAAGTAGGTGAGGTTGCAGGATATTTTAATAGTCGGTTGCCGATAAACTTTATCGGCTCTCCAACTCTTCCCAGCGCGCCATCAGTTGCAACAACTCATCCTCGATAATAGCGGTGCGCTCCTGTAACTGCTTGGCGTGGGCAGGATTATCACGGTAAAGATTGCCCGCACCCAAAGTGGCAGCAAGTTCTTCCTGTTCTTGTTCCAGGGACGCGATTCGCTGTGGAATCTGCTCTAGCTCACGCGCTTCTTTGAAGCTCAACTTGGTGACAGGTTTGGATTGAACCTCAGTCTGAGGCGACAGCTTGGCAGGTATAGCTACAATTACGGGCAATCGCTGCACGGCTTGCTGCTTCTTTACGCGTACCCAATCTTCGTAGCCGCCAACGTATTCCATCAATTTGCCATCGCCCTCGAAGGCGATGACCTGAGTCACCACATTGTCTAGGAAAGCCCGATCATGGCTAACCAGAAACAGCGTACCATCGTACTCGGCGAGCAAATCTTCCAGCAACTCCATGGTCTCAATATCGAGGTCATTGGTCGGCTCGTCCAGCACCAGCACATTAGCCGGACGGCTGAACAGGCGCGCCAACAGCAAGCGGTTGCGCTCGCCGCCGGACAAACTTTTTACCGGTGAGCGGGCACGTTCCGGCGCGAATAGAAAATCGCCAAGATAGCTAATGATGTGCTTGCGCACGCCTCCAATTTCAATGAAGTCAGCGCCCTGGCTGATGGTATCGGCTAGCGTGGCCTCTTCATTCAGTTGCGCACGCAATTGATCGAAATACGCCACTGCCAACTTGGTGCCTAGATGCACCTTGCCGCTATCCGGGGCTAATTCGCCCAAGATGATTTTGAGCAGCGTGCTCTTGCCAGAGCCGTTTGGCCCTAACAGGCCAATTTTGTCGCCACGCTGAATGCGGCAGGAGAAATCTTTAATGATTTGCCTGTCACCGAATGATTTGCTGATGTGCGACAGTTCCGCCACCAGCTTACCGGATCGGTCGCCCGCCTCCAGACTCATTTCAACTTTACCCACACGCTCACGCCGCGCACTGCGCTCGCGCCGCAACTGTTCCAGCCGCCGCACACGCCCTTCATTGCGCACGCCCCGCGCTTTGATGCCCTGACGTATCCATACCTCTTCCTGCGCCAGCACCTTATCGAACTTGGCGTTGAGCACCGTTTCGTCCTGCAACATCTGCTCCTTGAAACGCAGGTAAGCCGCAAAATTTCCGGGGAAACTGGCAAGATTGCCGCGATCTAATTCGACTATACGGGTAGCGACGTTATCCAAAAAATACCGGTCGTGGGTCACAAACAACACGCTGCCGCGAAAGTTGTTAAGCAAGCCTTCCAACCATTCAATGGATGAGAAATCAAGATGGTTAGTGGGCTCATCCAGGATCAACACATCCGGCTCAGCCACCAACGCCTGCGCCAGTGCCACGCGCTTACGCACGCCGCCGGAGAGATCGCCCACACGACTATCGGCATTCAGCTCCAGACGCTGGATGGCGGTCTCAATACGCGCCTGCACCGCCCAGCCGTTTTGCGCTTCAAGCTTTGTTTGCAGGGGTTGCATCGCCTCCAGCAAACTTTCGTAATCGGCATCCGGTTCGGCAAGTTGATGCGACAAATGATGGTAATCGGTAATAATTTGTTGTAGCTCACCCAGCCCGCGTGCAACTTCGTCAAACACAGTCGCTTCAACATTTAATTCTGGTTCCTGACTCACATAACAGATGCGCACACCGGGTGCGCGCCATACCAGGCCATCATCTAACACAGCCTGTCCGGCCAGCACTTTTAACATACTGGACTTACCGCCGCCGTTGCGCCCGATCATGCCGACGCGTTCACCTTCGTCCAGTTGGAAATTTACATGGTCAAGCAATGGTACATGGCCGTAAGCAAGCGCGGCCTTATCAAGAGTAATGTATGGCATCAGGGATTATATTTTTAATTAACAAGAAAAATTTGATGGATAAACGAAAAACGCATCGACCATAGCGCAATAGAAAAAAATCTTAGCGCACAACGAGATTTGGCAACCGCGAGAGAATTACGACAAAAACGAATAACGTTGCAGCAAAAATATTGCTGACAGGATTTTTCATCCCTTTCCAGCAGCCAATAATTTATTCAAATCCTCAATAATTTCTTTCGAATGACGCGACGTTTCAACCTTCTCATACACCTTGCTAATTTTACCTTGCGGGTCAATCAAAAATGTATATCGTCGCGCAAACTTGAATATCCCAAGATTCCGCAGCACGCCATAACGCGTGGTTACCTCAGCGTTCCTGTCCGCCAACAACGGAAAGGGTAAAGCATATTTCTTGGCAAAGTCGGCATGACTCTTGCTGTCGTCCACGCTGATACCCACCACCTGAGCACCGAGTCCAGTTAATTGACTCAGATCGTCACGAAAGTTGCATGCCTGCTCAGTACAACCTGGCGTATCATCCTTGGGGTAAAAATACAGCACTAGCCACTTACCTTGAAAATCAGCCAAGGTATAAGTCTTTCCATTCTGATCGGATAGATTGAAATTGGGTGCGGCTTCTCCCATTTTCGGCAATTCGCCCGCACGTGCCAGCTGGCTTGCTATCAGCAATGCCAATATGCTTAACATACCAAATATTATCAATATCTTAATGCTACTCTCCTCATATTTTATTTTCAGGAAAAACCCCAAAGCCACAGTAATAACTCGCCATAGAGACGGCATCTAGCCCAACACCGTAATGATACCAGCCGAACGCTATATCGTGCTTGTACTCAATTCAATAGAAACCGCGGCTTTAAATTTGCTGTAGTGAGCAAATAAACTGCCCGGACTTGTAGCACAGATTGTCCTGGCAAAATTGCTACAGGAGATTCTGAAAATAAGATTTTAAGAATGCCATGATGGTTGAGCATTCAGAGCATCTGACGCAAAAAGAAGCTGCACGGTTAGCCTTCGGCTCTGCGAAAACCTGGCTGCAGGACTTCCAGCGACATAGTTACGTGCCATGCCCAGCACACACGTGGAGCAAAGGGCAACACGCTTTTGCGCCATCCCATTTGAGAGCAGCCCGGTAGATACAAGGTTGGACTGAATGAAATGAAGCTCAACCTACCTCGCCAACCTTATTCTTTAGCGGCTTTTGGGCCAACGACTCGGATTGCGAGCATCATGTAACACAGCCAAAACATGTACGAGGTCACCCCGCACCGCATAAAACAGGCCGTAAGGAAATCGGGGAAGTAGGGCTCGGCGAATATGGGGAATCACCTCAGCATAAAGCAGAGGCGCTTGCTCTAGCCGTTTTAGCTGTAACTCCATTGCGGCAATAAATTCTTCACCGAGGCCGGGACTCTGTAATTCGTACCACTCTTGAGCTTCGCCAGTTTCACGCAACGCTCGTGTAGAGAATTTCAGGCGGTACGCCATGAGCCATCTTTAAGGCGTGATTTCACCTGATCCCAGGAATAACCCGCTTCCGGGTTTGCCTCGAACTCCACCAGGCGTGCTTCGAGTTCAGCCTTAAGCGCAGGCGAAACTTCTATGGCTTCAGGTACTGCGGCAATGCTGTCCCAGATAAGCTCAACGAGACGAATGCGCTCCTGTACGGGAAGCTCAAGAATGTCGGCAATAGAGATATTGTTCATGCCGGATATTGTACCCTTTTTCGGAAAACACGCTAACGTAAGCCTTGTCTAACGCGCTGAGGCATTTTCAAGGAGCGTAACGGTCGCTTGAGGCGTATCTAAGACGTACACACGTCAAGTTGAGCGGCGCGGCGCTTTTGGCACGTCCGCTCGAACCCTGGGTTGGGCTGCGGCGCGTCGTTTCACTGGCTGTGGTATGAATTCAATTTTAAGCGTACAGCCTACAGCATCGGCATATCTCTTGAGTGATGACATGGAAGGCGCATGCTTCCCTGCACCTTCCAGCCTGGAGACGGCGCTCTTCGTAGTGCCCATACGATCAGCGACTGCTTCTTGTGTGAGTCCAGCGCGCGTCCGCGCGGATAGCATTTCGTGCGCGAGAGCATACTCGGTTTCAAGAGCATCATAGGCTTCCCGAAAACCACGGCGTTTCGATGCCTTTTCAAGAAAATCTTTCTGATTGTGCGGCACTGGGTCGTATTTAAGGTCAGTCATTTTGTATCTCCTTCATGCGCTTGCGCGCAAACTTGGTTTCTTGCGCTGGTGTTTCCTGTGATTTTTTAATGAAAGTGTGCAGTATCACCACGCGCTGCCCGACAAGAAAACAGTAGAACGCTCTTCCAATGCCCGACTTGCCGCGCGGGCGTAACTCGAACAACCCACCACCAAAAGCGCGTGAATGGGGAAGACGCAAATTCGGGCCATGCTCGATAAGAAGTTCGACAATTCTTGTCTGCGACAACATCCACAGGCCAAGCCTCGACAGTGGCTTGCACTTTTGCATGAAAGTATTCGATGAAATATGCCATGTTTGAAGGTTAGCAAATATGCTAACTACAATCAATGCCAGAGGCACTCAGCTTTTAGGATGATTGGGCTGAATAAAATGAAGCCCAACCTCTCAGGGAGTGGATGAACAGATGCGTTACCGACGTGCCGATGCAGCGGGAGGCACATAAGGCCGGGTTCTCGCGGCGGCTGGCAAAAAGCGAGCACATTCGTACCAGCCGCCAAGCCAAGCGTGAGCGCGGCATCTGGCAGCATCGGATTGTAGGGTGAGAAAGTAGATGATGGAGTGAGATGTTGCCACTGTCATTGCGGCTTTAGCTGACGTAGTAGGTTTTGCATAAGCTGTGGGTCGGTGGGTTCTTTCGTGAGCCACATATCTTCAAACCTGACCGCGTTCTCTGAAAACAGGATAACCGGATGCGTCCTGTCACCCTCGCTGCGCAATGTGGGCTTAGACGAACCGTGTACGAACTTCTTGAGAACCGTTGTTTCCATGATGACGGGACGCGCGTCGTCAGGGTACAGGCGATAGCCGAACAAGCCGGCGGTTACATCCGGTCCTTTAATGCTCCACAAGCGCCAGAAGTAGTGAGTTCCATAGGTGCCGCGCATTTGCGTAAGTGCAGCTTCAATGAAACCGGCCTTCTCTTCGGTGTACAAAAGGATGGTTTCATGATTTGGCAGAAAGATCATAGCCAGCGAACGGCCATCCGAGCCATGAACCGTATAGGTAGTGGGTTCCGTTGGGGCTTTCCAGATCGTGACGACACAGCCCTTTAAGCCAAAGAACAGAATGAATAATATGATTGCGGCGGTGCCGATCCTCG
>JANMWF010000022.1:0-5531 GCA_031393845.1 Nitrosomonadales bacterium
GGTGGATTTGGCGGGATGTTGGGAAGTATATTTGGTGGCAGTACCTCAAGAAGTCGTGAAGGTGTAGGTGAAGCGTTTGCCAAGAGTGCTGCCCGTGCCATTGGCTCAACAGTCGGGCGGCAAATTATTCGTGGGGTACTGGGCTCGATCTTGGGCGGTAGACGGTAAGTATCATAATCGCATGCGTCGTTTCGCATCATTCGGGCGGTTCTAGATTTTTTAGAGGTGCCCTCGTTTTTTTCGCGGCATGTATAGGTCAGTAATACTGCCTTCGGCAATTTCCGCTGCGAAGCCCACAGTTTCAGACAGTGTGGGGTGTGGGTGGATAGACAGACCAATGTCTTGCATATTCGCGCCCATTTCCAGCGCAAGCACAGTTTCGGCGATCAATTCCCCCGCATTGCTGCCCACGATGCCTGCACCGAGAATACACTTTGTTTGCGGGTCATACAGCAGCTTGGTAAGTCCTTCTTCACGGCCCATCGACAGTGCACGGCCGCTTGCCGCCCATGGAAAGGACGCTTTCTCATAGGTGATGCCCTGTGCTTTAGCCTGCGTTTCGGTCAGACCCATCCAGGAAATTTCCGGATCGGTATACGCCACAGACGGAATAGTAAGCGCATCGAAGGTGGTTTTATGCCCGGCAATAACTTCCGCCGCCACTTTGCCTTCATGCGTTGCCTTGTGCGCCAGCATGGGGTCGCCAACAATGTCGCCGACAGCATAGATGTGCGGCACATTGCTGCGCTGCTGTTTATCCACCGGGATGAAACCGCGCTCATTGACCGCTACACCTGCCGCTTCTGCGTTAATTTCGTGTCCGTTTGGACGACGTCCTACGGCGAGCAGCACACGGTCGTATAGTTGCGGCCGTGGTGCATTGTCACCTTCAAAGATTATATTCAGTCCTTCCTTTTTTGCCTCAATTTTGGTGACCTTGGTCTTCAAGTAAATTGCTTCGTAACGTTTTTCGATGCGCTTGTGCAACGGGCGCACAAGATCGCGGTCAGCACCGGGAATCAGGCCGTCGGCCAATTCGACCACAGAAATTTTGGAGCCCAGCGCGTCATATACTGTGCCCATCTCCAAGCCGATGATGCCTCCGCCAATAATCAACATACGCTCAGGGATATCCTGCAACAGCAATGCACCGGTGGAATCAATCAAGCGCGGATCATCGTACGGAAAACCGGGAATACGCGCTACGCTGGAGCCTGCTGCAATGATGGCATTATCAAACGTAATGGTTTTACTACCGTCGCTGGTTTCCACCGAGATGCTGTTAGGCGAACTGAATTTCGCCACACCGTAAACTACGTTCACTTTGCGCTGCTTGGATAATGTGATTAAACCGCCGGTTAGCTTGGCGATAATGCTTTCCTTCCAGCTGCGGATTTTATTAATGTCGATTGTCGGTTTGCTAAAAGTGACACCATGATGCGAAACTTCATCTGCCTCAGTGATAATCTTGGCGACATGCAACAGTGCCTTCGACGGGATGCAGCCTACATTAAGACACACCCCGCCCAGTTTGGAGTGGCGTTCAATTAGTATGACCTGTTTGCCCAGATCAGCAGCACGGAAAGCCGCGGCATAGCCACCGGGCCCGGCGCCCAGGACGACTATTTCGGCATGAAGATCACCTTTCTCAAAAGAGGGTGAGGTTGAAATAGCAAATTCCGGAGTCGAAGATGAAGCAGGCGTGTCTTGTGGCATAGATGAAATTCCCCCTGCACCCATTCTTTCCTTGTCAGGTGAGAGGGTTGGCTTTTCCTCTGAGAAAGGGGAGATGGAAGCGACTGGAGTGGATTGAACAGATGAGGGAATGGCTCCTTCCGCTGCCGATTCTGCTTCCAACATTAAAATCAAGTCGCCTTGGTTGACCTTGTCACCAATCTTGATCTTTAATTCCTTCACCACCCCCGCAACAGGGGAAGGCACTTCTACAGTCGCCTTGTCGGTTTCCAATGTGATCAGCGATTGCTCTGCGATCACGGCGTCACCTACTTTTACTAGCAGCTCGATAACAGTTACATCTTTAAAGTCACCAATATCCGGCACGTTAACTGCGATGGTTTGTTTCATAATTTTCTTTCGTGATCATTTCAGGCAAGTGCATTGACATATAAATTCTTGGTGAAAAATGTTCCTGCTAATTTCTTATCTGTCCGCTGCCCAGCACAATAAATTTCTGCGAGGTTAAGCCTTCCAACCCTACGGGGCCGCGCGCGTGAATCTTGTCAGTTGATATACCGATTTCCGCGCCTAATCCGTATTCAAAGCCATCGGCAAAGCGCGTTGAAGCATTCACCATCACCGAGCTGGAATCCACTTCGCGTAAAAAACGCATCGCCTTAGTGTAATTCTCAGTCACGATGCTGTCGGTGTGCTGTGACCCGTAGGTATTGATATGCGCGATAGCATCATCCAGCCCAGCTACCACACGCACACTCAAAATCGGCGCAAGATATTCGGTGCGCCAATCTTCTTCCGTAGCAACTGCCATTTGCGTAACAAGTTTACATGCGGCCTCGTCACCACGCAGCTCCACGCCCTTGTCCAGATATATTTGGCATAATTGAGGCAGTACTTGTGCCGCCACACTGGCAGCCACCAACAAGGTTTCCATGGCATTACAAACACCGTAACGCTGAGTTTTGGAGTTGTCGGCAATTCGGATGGCTTTTTCCAAATCAGCATCGTCGTCGATATACACATGACAGATACCGTCCAGGTGTTTTATAACCGGCACACGGGCTTCTTTCGAGATGCGCGCGATTAGACTTTTTCCGCCGCGCGGCACGATCACGTCCACGTATTCCTGCATGGTAATGAGCTCGCCTACTGCGGCACGGTCGGTAGTGCTGATCACTTGCACCGCACTCGCTGGTAAGCCAGCTTCGCGCAGCCCTTGCTGCACGCATGCCGCAATTGCGTTGTTGGAATGAATCGCCTCGGAACCACCGCGTAAAATAGCAGCATTGCCGGATTTCAGGCACAGCCCTGCGGCATCAGCCGTCACATTAGGGCGCGATTCATAAATGATGCCGATAACGCCAAGCGGCACACGCATCTTGCCAACCTGGATGCCGGAAGGACGATATTTCAGGTCGCTAATTTCACCGATGAGGTCCGGCAGGGCAGCTATCTGCAATAGCCCTTCCGCCATGCTGCGCACAGCTTTTTCAGTCAGGGTGAGACGGTCGATGGAGGCAGCATCCAACCCGTTAATACGCGCAGCAGTGGTGTCCTTGGCGTTCGCCGTAATGAGTTGTGCGGTGCTGCTCAGGATCGCAGCAGCAATATTTTCCAGGGCACGATTCTTTGCCGCGGTACCGGCTTGCGCCATAATGCGCGAAGCGGCACGGGCCTCCCGCCCGACCTGTTGCATGTATGTTTTTATGTCATCCATTTCTACCTCATCATTCAAGCGGGGCCAGTATATGGGCAGAGCGCAGCGATACTGCTGTGCTTCACCTATCGATAAGTGCGCATTTTACCATTGCACTTAAGTTAAAATGCGTACCTTGTATATTAGGGTTTGCCATGTCTGACATTCTGCAAAAAATTCTTACAGTTAAGGCGCAAGAAATTGCTGCTGCAAAAGCCAATTGCTCATTGGAAACTATGCGCGTCAAGGCGGAGCAAGCCTTACCCACTCGTGATTTTGTCGGAGCAATTCGCAGCAAAATTACAGCAGGTCAGCCTGCAGTGATAGCCGAAATTAAGAAGGCCAGCCCAAGCAAAGGTGTATTGCGCGCGGATTTTCGCCCGGCGGAAATTGCCGCCAACTATGCAAGTCACGGTGCGGCTTGTCTGTCAGTGCTAACCGATGCGCAATTCTTTCAGGGCAGTGCCGAGTATTTGCAAGAAGCGCGGGCCGCTTGTTCAATCCCGGTGCTGCGCAAGGATTTCATGGTGGATACCTACCAAATTTATCAGGCTCGTGCGTTAGGAGCGGACTGCATCCTGTTGATTGCGGCAGCATTAAATTTGGCGCAGATGCAAGAATTCGAGGCTTTGGCACACAGCCTGGGACTAAGCGTGCTGATAGAAGTGCACAATAAAGCAGAATTGGACGAGGCATTGAAACTCACCGCCCCGCTCATCGGCATCAATAACCGCAACCTGCGTACTTTTGAGGTAAATCTGCAAACTACGCTGGATTTATTACCGCACATTCCACAAGAACGTATTGTGGTAACCGAAAGTGGCATCCTCCAAGCAGAAGATGTACAGCTGATGCGCAACAATCACGTCAATGCTTTTTTGGTAGGTGAGGCATTCATGCGTGCGCCCGAGCCAGGCGTTGCATTAGCTCGGCTATTTGGTTTGTGATGCATATGCGCCCGCCCGAGTGGCGTTCACTATTCCCTAATAGTACTTTTGCAGTTCTGTTGGGATAGTCAGGCGAATAGATTATTTTGGAGCTGGCGAGCCTGTGATTACAGGTAACAGAGGAATCACAAGTAAGTCATCTTGCTTGGGTAAATGGTCGCTGCTGATAATTTGCATGCGCTGATAGTGATGCATATCACCAGCGCGCATCAATAAAAAACGGGCACCTGCAGGTGCCCGTTTACGATCCAACTATTAATCTTCTTGCGAAGACGATAGTTTAGAACGAATGTTTCATACCCGCCGAGAAAGCAGAAGGTGATCTACCGTCTAGCGCATTGCTAATGGAAGTACCGCCACTGTTCCAGCCAAGGTCGTGACCACCAGTGGCCTCATTGTCCAGCTTGGTGTACAAAGCGTACAGTGTAGTGCGATTGCTCATTTTGTGGTCATAACCAACAGAATATTGCTTGGCTCCTGAGTTTGAAGCTCCACCAACATCTTTGTTAAGATCGGTATACGCCAGCTTAAGCGCATCAGCTGAAGTTACGTTGTATTTACCGGATAGGTACCAAGCACGGGCGCTACCAGCACCATGTATGTTTCTGACCTTTTCATAAACAGCATTTAGCGCAAAGGCATCTACTGAGTAACCCCCGCCAATTTTCCAAGCATCTGTGTTTAGGGTGGAGTCTATATTATTGCTCATGCTTTGATAAGCGCCAGTGGCGTAATATGGGCCTGCATTGTACATACCCGCAACCGAGTAACCTTCATTCGTCTGGTTCGCTGAGTTAGTACAGCAAGTTGATGGCGTAAAATTACCTGGTGCTGTACCGCCTTGATCGCCAAAATAAGAAGCCGCCGCACTGAAACCGGAGTAATTCAAGCTGTTGTAACCAACAGTGTTGCTTGTACGAACATCATGACCGAGACCCATCAAGGAACGGTTATCCGCGATGGTATTGTGGAACATGTCCATGCCGCGTGTTGCTAGCTTGTATGGTGTATCGAAACGCCCCAATCTTACAGTACCTGCCGTGTCGCTTTTCAAGCCAGCGAAGGTATCACGGATAGCAAGGCCTGTATTAGCATATGGGCTGTTTTGTGTGCCGCCAAAACCTGCGCCAATCGCAATTTGGCTTTCAATTTGATAGATTGCGGACAAACCGCCACCTAGATCTTCTGAACCC
>JANMWF010000023.1:0-1805 GCA_031393845.1 Nitrosomonadales bacterium
AGGAAGGTGTGCTCATCGAGTTGTTGCGCCAGCCAATGCCGCCACTCGGTCAGGCTGACGCGCGTGGTATCGACCTGCAGTTCACGCTGCCAGTTTTGCAGCGCCTGCAGTAGCTGTATGCCGGCATCATCCATCTTCAGCCCCTGCACTATGCCGAGAATCTCCAGGCTGTTGTAAAGCGCGCATAGCCAGCCGGACAGCGTATCGTTTTTTTTATGCAAAACCTCCGCCGCCTGACGCAACCGTATCAATGCCATCCGCATCTCGACATTACCCTGCGTCAAATCGAGAAATGTATCCAGATGCGCTACCACACCATGCTTGCGCACCAGTTGTTCCAGCTGATACACCGTCTGTTTGCGTTCGCTCACGGCTTGATCGGCAAAGATGAATGGCGATTTGAGCAGGTCAAGTAAATCCTGATAATAAAAATCACTTTGCTGCGCATCCAGCCAGCGCATTAACACCGTGCTCACGGATAACGTGGAGAGCTTCCAGCCTGTTTCGTCGCAAACCAGTACACCAGCGCGCTCCAGCAAAGCACGCATACGCCTTGCGACTATGCGGTCTTGTGCGACGATGGCTATGTTTTTCTTACCTGCAAGCAACCAGCGCCGTATCTGACCCTCGGCGGCACGCGCTTCCTGTTCCAAACCATGAGCGCCAAAAAATCGCAAGCGGTGTCCCAATGCAGCGTGAGGGAAATGTTTTTGCAGGTGAATGGCTTGCTCACGCAACGACTGGGCATCCATCTCCTCCACTCTCTCCTGCGTACGCAAGTTATCGTGCACCTCTCTCTCATTTTCCGTTGGAATATGATCAGGAAAGCGAGGCCGGCTGGAGGTGATGATGCGCATCACCGCACATTCTGGCTGTCGTGATATCAACTCGCGCAAATCAATAATCATCACAGGCGCGCGTTTATGATATGCCTCCAGGAAGCGGGCTTCAGTCGCAGCAAGTGCGGAAGTCAATAACACATACAGCGGTAACTCAGCTTGCTGCGCGAGTTGTGTCAAACTTTGCTGATAAGCGCGTGTGGTATCGAATTCGCCACTATTGTTCATCGCATACCATAGCTCATACACTACGCGCGCCTCGAACTGCATGGCGATGCCACGCTTGGACTGATAGGCTTGTTCCAATTGCGATAGAAAATCTTCGGCATTTTGTGGCAGCGTGACATGATTTTGTGTCAGCTCATCCAGCAAAATCAACAGTTCGCGCGCGATGCTCCATAGATCAGCATCGGCAAACCAACGCCGCGCGCGCAGTGCCTGATACAAAGTGGTGATACGGCAAGTGTCGGGAATAACAGATAGTGCGTGGGGAACGGACTGAACCCAATCGTTGAGCGTGACCATCTGCGGCAGTAAAATCACAGGCAGGTTGGCTACACGCGCCAAACTTTGCGCCAATGGTTGTGACACATGGTAATTGGGCAACAATACCCTGGCACGGCGCAGATCAGGTATTTCGTGAGAGTGCTGCGTCAGAATGACGCGTGCAACAGAATCAAAAAAAACAGCGGCGGTTGATGTATTACTTTGCGGTATCGGGTTCAACGCTTATTACCTCTATCGCCATTCCCGCGCAGACGAGCGTCATCAATGCTTATCGATTGAAGGGCGCCTCTAAAAATTCAAGTTTCTAAACAAGACAAGGCACGAGTAAAAAATTTGAGCGCGGCATACAGTTGATATGTAAGCGATAATTTTTTTCGAGTAACGCCGTATTGTGACGAAAATTGGATTTTTATATGTGCCCTGAAAGATACATAAATTACGTACCCACTAATGTACTGC
>JANMWF010000217.1:0-6377 GCA_031393845.1 Nitrosomonadales bacterium
GCGAGAACAAGCCTGCTTCATGACGCCGCACTTTTAATAAGGGGAAAAGCCACCACATGGTCCACCTCCAAACGGATCCCGATCCACTCACCGATGGCATGGTTATGGTGGCTCGGCACCAAGGAAAGCACGCGGTTACCGCCAGGCAGGCGTAAGGTATAAAGAATATCCGCACCGCGAAACGCCTTGTGCTCAACTTGGGCAAGCAGGGGGCTCGCGTCGTCATGGATAATATCATCCGGCCGCAGCAACACCTCCACCTCGCACCCCTTATTGCTGCCCTCATTACAGCCTTCTGTAGAGCAAGCGCCAGGAGTTTTGCTATACAGAGTACCCAGCTCAATTTCAACTTGGCTAGCGTTAAGAACCTTTCCCGGCAGCAAGACGCCTTGACCAACGAAATCCGCGACGAAGCGGTTCGCGGGCAGATGGTACAAATTGTAGGCTTTATCCCACTGCTGGATCTCACCATCATGCATGACCCCTATCATATCGCCCATGGCGAATGCTTCATGCTGATCGTGGGTGACAATAATAGCGGTAGCACCCTGCTGCTTGATTATATCGCGCACCTCTAGCGAAAGTCGTTCGCGCAGCTCAACATCCAGATTGGAAAACGGCTCGTCCATCAATAATAAGTTCGGGCAGGGCGCTAGCGCACGAGCCAATGCCACGCGCTGCTGCTGGCCACCGGAAAGTTCATGCGGATAAGCATGACTACTCCCTGCCAGACCTACTGTTTGCAACAACTCTTCCACGCGCTTATTACGTTCAATGCGAGATTGCCCATGCAAACCAAAACCCACATTGGCGGCTACATTCAAATGCGGAAACAAAGCATAGTCCTGAAACACCATGCCGATACGACGCTTCTCGGCAGGAACAATAAAACCGGGTGCGCTCACTCGTTCACCATTAAGTACAATTTCACCCCCCGTAATAGGCTCGAATCCGGCGATAGCACGGAGCACAGTGGTCTTGCCACACCCTGATGGACCAAGGAGGCAGCCGATGTCGCCAGTGTTAAGCACAAAGGAAAGGTCGCGTAGTACCCTGCGTGCAGCGTAAGACTGACTGACGTGTTTAAGTTCAAGTAGCATGATTAGTAGATTTCAGATTTCTATTTATATTTATTCAACCACCTAGCTGTAAACTCGGAAGTCTCCCCCACGGATCCCGAATATTAAAACCTTCCTCTGACCTTTTTTATGAAACATAAGGTATTACGAAAAATAAGGTGCCCTACCCTGCTTTCGTTCAAATCTGCCCTGACATACCGGCGCTATTTTGAGCGATATCTGGTCAACACAACCACTGGTGCCAGCCCAGCCAATACCAGCGCCACGGCGGGTAATGCAGCTCGGTTCCACTCACCTCCCGAGGTCATCTCGAACACTCTCACTGCCAGAGTATCCCATCCAAACGGTCGAGTCATCAGAGTAATCGGCATTTCCTTCATCACGTCCACAAATACCAACGCTGCCGCCGTTAAAAGGCCGCCACGCAACATCGGCAAATGCACCCGGGAGATTAAACGGACACCAGACACACCCAAGCTGCGCGCAGCCTCATCCACGCTACGGGTAATGCGATGCATTTGACTTTCTATCGGACTGTGGGCCACCGCCAGAAAGCGAACTAAATATGCCAGAAGCATTACCATCAAAGAGCCTTGCAACAGCGGCGACTGCACCCAGCCCGCAGCCACTAAATGATTATCCAGCCACGCCACCGGAATGAATACCCCCACCGCCAGCACCGCCCCCGGTAGCGCGTAACCAATAGTGGCAATGCGTGCCGTCATGCGTAACAGAAAACCAGGATGCTGGCGCGCGCTATAGCTCAATAATAAGGCAACAGCTCCTGCTAATAGCGCAGCAAAAGCGGCCAACGCCAACGAATGCCAGAAAAAATCCAGATAACGTGCATCTAAATCTTGCTCCACTACTTCTGACGCCCACAGCAGTAGCTGAGTGACAGGTATGATAAATCCGAGTGCCAGCACTGACAGGCAAAAACCGGCAGCCAGCCAAGCCCGAGCGCCCGTGAGCAAAATGCGAGCCTGGACGCTATGTTTGCCAGTCTGGGTATAATGCATGCGTGTGCGGGTCTGCTGCTCTGCCAGCAACACCACCAACACAAACACAATCAGCAGTGAAGCTAGTTGCGAAGCAGCTTGAAGCGAAAACAGCGAGAACCACGCCTTATAGATAGCAGTGGTGAACGTATCGTAGTTGAATACCGCCACGGTGCCAAAATCCGCCAAGGTTTCCATCAGGGCCAACATCACACCGCCCACGATCCAAGGCCGCGCCATCGGCAGGGCCACACGAAAAAACCCGACTTCAGGCGACAGTCCAAGGGACTGCGCCACCTCCAGCGCGTGCTTACCTTGGGTGAGAAAGGCATTTCGAGTAATCAGATAAACATAGGGGTAGAGCGCCAACGTCATCACCGCGATGACGCCACCGCTCGATCGAATCGACGGAAATTCAATCGGCCCCCACCATTCTCTCGCCAAGGTTTGTACCGGCCCGGTAAAATCAAGCAAACCGATAGCGACAAATGCCGTCACATAGGCGGGAATCGCCAGCGGCAATAATAGTGCCCAGGAAAACTGCCTGCGTCCTGGAAATTCACATACAGCCGTGAGCCATGCCAGGGAAACCCCAATTATCGCCACACCCAATCCCACCCCCAATACCAGCCAGAAAGTATTGGTTAGCAATTGAGGCAGCTGATATTCCACCAGATGCGTCCAGATTTCCCGTTCCGGCGTTAGCAATGAACTAAGCACTACCGCGACTGGAACCAAGGTGAGCATAGCAATCAGCAGCGCCGCTAGAACCCAACCGCTGGGTAAGCGGAATTTAAAAATAAAAGCGCCCACTATGGGCGCTTTTGCAATAGATGTACGAAATCGTTGCATTTAGCTATTTATTTATAATTGGCACGATCCATTAATTTAACTGCAGTGGCTTGCAATTCACCAGCTTTAACCACGTTAAGAGGATTTTGCTTGAATTCGCCCCAGGCCGCAACCGTGGCATCAGGCTTTACCTTGGGATTGACCGGATATTCCATGTTTACATCCGCAAACATATTCTGCGCTTTTTCTGAGGACAGCCACTCAAGGAATTTAACCGCCTCCGCTTGATGTTTGGCATGGCGAGTGATGCCTGCGCCGGAAATATTCACATGCACCCCGCTGCCTTTCATATCCTGATTTGGCCAGAAAATCGCAAGCGGGAGATTCGATTTTTTCTTCATCAGACCACCGAAATAATAAGTGTTGACCACCGTTATATCGCACTGCCCGGCGGCCACTGCATCCATCGCTCGGGTATCGTCGGATACGGGAGGTGTGGCGAGGTTAGCCACCCAAGATTTCATGATCTGCTCAGTTTTAGGCTCACCATATTCCTGAATCATCATCGCCACCAACGATTGGTTATACACCGACTTCGAAGTGCGCAAACATAAGCGCCCTTTCCACTTTGGATTACCCAAATCTTCGTAGGTAGAAAGAGCAACTGGTTTCACTTTATCCTTGTTGTAAATGATAGTACGGGCACGCACCGACAAACCGAACCATCGGTTAGCCGGATCACGCAAATGGGCGGGAACATTATCTAACAGCGTCTTGGATTGCACTGGCTGCAACAGCCCCAGATTGGTTGCTTGCCACAGATTACCGGCATCTACAGTAATCAGCATATCGGCGGGAGTATTGGCTCCCTCCGCTTTTAGCTTTTGTAGCAATGGCCCTGCCTTGTCAGTGAGGAACTTGATGGTGGTGCCGGTTTCCTTGGTATAGGCGTCGAATAGCGGCTTGATGAGCTGTTCGTTACGCTCCGAATAAACCACAATTTCATTGGCGGCGTAAGCCGTCATTGCCACCGTTAGCATGGAAGTAGCGGCAAGAATGCCGGAAAGGCGAGGTAAAAACGACAGGCGTTTGTCCATTTTTATAAACTCCGAAGTGTCAGTTAGACGAATTAAAAGAAAAGAAAACCGAGTAAATGCTAGTTAACCACAAATGATAACAATTATCAAACGCGATAAAAATACCTTGTTACTTGTTGTTCTTTAAAAGCCTCAACTGTCATTCCGAGCTACAGACTGAAGGATACGCCGCGCGCCATTAAAGCGTTTCGCCCAATATCGCTCGCCCATGTCGGAGACCATCACACTATCGGATTTGCTGCTGGATGCGTGGACAAAACGGTTGTCGCCCAGATAAATGCCGACGTGAGAAAATGTGTGCTTCATTGTGTTAAAAAAAACCAGATCGCCAAGCTGGAGTTCAGCCCGATGAATTTTCATACTAGCCCGACTAATGGCTAGTGCATTATGAGGAAGCAGTATTCCAGTCGCTATGCTGTAGACGTGGCGTACGAAGCCGCTGCAATCCATACCAGTATCGAAAGACTGCCCACCTAATTTATAGCTCGTACCAATCAAACTCATGGCATAGAGCAGTAATTCAGCACGCAAGCCATCGTCGGCTGTAGCAAGGATAGACGCATCGTTCTTAGTAACATCATCCGCCCAAGCGATATGGCACGTGACAAGCAACAAATTAACTAATAGTATTATTATTAAACGCATACAAAGGAAAGAGAAATATAGGTAATAATTCGAAACCGACTTAAAGCAGCACATTTTAACTTGAAACGGTTAGCCAGTGTCGCCGTATAATAAATTACAGTTTTACCAAGTTTGGGTTTGCAGGTTAAATGCAAAGGTTAGATGGAACATGAGTACGGTATCGTCACAACTTAACAATACTTTTGAAAGGAATCTTCATGTTGACCACAAAATACTGCGTAACTGGACGATGGCTTCCGACGTTAATCGCCAGCTTTGGTTTGGCATGGGGAGTTAACGGGTATGCCTCACCTCAACTGGATTATTTGACAGTTGTAAACGAGAGTTACCAACAGGCGGTTAACAGCCCAATACGTACCATTGAAGACAGGCGTGCTGATGCAACGCGCAAACCAGTAGAGTTCTTGCAGTTCGCCCGAGTGCGGCCGGGTATGCTGGTAATGGATATTGCAGCAGGCGGGGGAAATACCTCGCAGCTACTCGCGCTGGCTGTTGGAAGCAAGGGAACTATATGGGCGCAAGGGGACCAACTACGGCCCGCACTCGCCAAACGATTGGCCGATCATCCCCAGTCGAACATCATTCCGGTAACAAGCTCTTTCGAAGACCCTATACCCAGTGATATACCCAAGCTAGATTTGATTACCATCATCCTGAACTACCATGATATCGCCAACAAACCCGTTGACCGTACCAAACTAAACCAACGACTGTTTGATGCATTGAAATCCGGTGGACATCTCGTTGTAATCGATCACTCAGCAAAACCGGGTAGCGGAGTTTCAGCAGCAAAGTCGCTTCACCGTATTGACGAAAAGGTCGTTGGTGAAGAATTTCTGAAAGCAGGTTTCCAGCTCGAAGAAGAAAGTAACTTTCTACATAATTCGTCCGACCTTCGTGATCTAGCTTTCTTCAATATGAAAATTCCATCAGACAAATTTGCCTTGCGCTTTGTCAAGCCTTGATGGATAGAGGCATCCATTGCCATGGACGCTTACCTACACACGTTTTGGACGTTAGCGTTCCTTTGTGTCTATAGGCAAGCTCCAGATAAATGGGATGACCGCCCTACCAAAAAATATCCTGCGCCTTGATATTTCTAAACAGTTTTTATTGATTGCACAAAACTGCTTGGCTGGCCGATGGATACTGATGCTGATCGCCATCTTTGGCTTTGTATGCGGAGAATTGGCATGGGGGATAAACGGATACGCCGCGCCTGAAACAATCAACTCGCGAACACTATCCGACATTTACCAACAGGCTGCTGGCAGTCCAATACGAACCACTGAAGACAAGCGTGCTGATGCTACACGCAAACCGGTTGAGTTCCTGCAGTTCGCTCAAGTGCGGCCAGGTATGCGGGTACTGGATCTCGCAACCGGCAATGGATACACGACACAACTGCTTGCGCTGGTTGTTGGAAGCACCGGAACGGTATGGGCGCAAGGGGACAATCAACGACCAGCATTCATCAAACGATTGGCCGATCACCCCCAACCGAACATTTTACCGGTGATACGCCCTTTCGAAGACCCCATACTCGATGATGCGCCCAAACTGGATTTGATTACCAACATCATGAGTTATCACAACAGTGCCTACATGTCTGTTGCCCGTCGTGTCAGATTGAACCAGCGATTATTCAAAGCGTTGAAATCTGGCGGATACCTCATCGTGATCGACCACTCCACCAAGACGGGCACTGATATTACAACGGCAAAGACGCTCCATCGCATAGACCAGGCTATCGTTTTGGATGAGCT
>JANMWF010000243.1:0-9092 GCA_031393845.1 Nitrosomonadales bacterium
CCTGATCCTGCTAGTCAACGACATCCTCGATATGGAAAAAATCGAGGCCGGCAAGAAGGAGCTTCATTTCAAACCGGATGAGCTGATGTCTTTGTTGCATCAGGCGTTAGAAGCAAACTGCGCCTATGGTGAGCAGTTCAATGTGAGCTACGAACTGGAAAACGATCTGCCGGGCATCATGGTGAACGTGGATGACGACCGCTTGATGCAGGTTATGGCCAATCTGCTCTCCAATGCTGCCAAGTTTTCGTCCGTCGGCGACAAGGTGAGGGTCGCTGTTATTGTCAGCGGCAAGCGGGTTCGCGTAGCAGTGAAAGATCAGGGCAGCGGTATCTCAGAGCAATTCTACAGCCAGATTTTCCAGAAATTTGCCCAAGGCGATTCCTCTGACACCCGCAAGAAAGGCGGCACCGGCTTGGGACTCTCCATCACTCGGGCGATTGTCGAGAAGATGGGCGGTAACATCGGTTTCAGTTCAGAGCCCAATGTACTGACCACATTTTTCATCGAATTCCCTATATGGGAAGAGACGGTCGTTACCACTGTTGGCAAAATTGGAGGAAAAGGCAAGCGGATACTCATTTGTGAGGACGACCGCGACATCGCCGCGTTGCTGCGCTTGATGTTGGAACAAGATGGGCAGGTGGCTGATATTGCCTACGACACAGAACAGGCAAAACAAAGGTTGGCACAGAACAACTATGCGGCAATGACGCTTGATCTGGCGCTGCCTGATCAGGATGGCATCTCGTTTATACGTGAACTGCGCATGAAGGAGAAAACCGCGAATTTGCCCATCGTAGTCGTTTCGGCCAGGGCGATTGAGGGCAGCCTAGAATTGAAAAGTGAAGCGTACAGTGTGATTGACTGGATAAGTAAGCCGATTAATCAGGAGCAGATGGTGTTGGCGGTAAGACGCGCAGTTGGACAGTTCTCTGACATACGTCCTCGGGTACTGCACGTCGAAGACGACCCTGATATCTTTCAGGTGATGCATGGCATCGTTGGCGATTTGGCGGATCTTGACCATGCAGGCATGCTTGCCGAGGCGAGGGAATTACTTGAGCGGTGCCGTTACGACCTGGTGATTCTCGATCTGACCTTGCCGGATGGTTCGGGCCAGGAGCTTCTATCAATGTTGAATGGCGCGGCGCCGCCGATCCCAGTGATGGTGTTTTCAGCCCGTGAAATGGGACGGGAGGAAATCCGGAACGTGGCGTCGGCGCTGGTGAAATCTCGTACTGACAACAAGCAACTGTTAGCAACAATTAAACGGCTGATCGGAGTTGAATAGCAGCAATATCAGAAAAATATCCGGCAATAGTGGTGAATGGGGATAGCATGATGTGGGAGATGCTGAAGTGCATCCTGTGTAGCGAGGATTGACCTGTGATTGACGAAGCATCCAACGGCCAAGACGCAATCTCGCCATGTGCGAGGCAGAAACCCAGCTTGGTGTTGCTCGACATCAATATGCCAAAAATGGATGGCTTGCAGGGATTATAGATAATTCGCAAAATAAGCACGGCAACGATTGTGCTGATGGTGAGCAACGATGGATAAAGCACGTGAATCGATAGAAAAAGGGGCGGATGGCTTCGCGGTTAGGCCGCTTAATTCTGCCAGCGTTCTGGACAAGGTGGCGATGTGTTTCAAGATAAAAGGATAGCGATGACAGACAAGCTGACGCACATTTTGTATGTGGAAGATGAGCCGGATATCCAGATGGTGGCGCGGCTATCCCTGGAAGCACTGGGCGGTTTTACCGTGGAGATATGCAGCTCGGGCGATGAGGCTCTGCTACGGGCGCCCGGTTTTAAACCACAGTTGATTTTGCTGGATGTAATGATGCCGGGTATGGATGGGCCGAGCACGCTTAAAATGCTCCGTGCGCTGCCTCAATTTTCCAACACGCCGGTAATTTTTATGACCGCCAAGGTTCAGCCCGGGGAGGTTGCTGGCTATAAGGAGCTAGGAGCAGTCGATGTCATTCCCAAGCCTTTCGATCCGATGACCCTGGCAAGTAGGGTGCAGGATATATGGGATCGTTGTCATGGCTGATCCAAGCGCGCTGCAAGCAAAGCTAAAAATTCTATGCGATGCTTACGCCGCGCAATTGCCTGAAAAACTCAAACATCTCGAACAGGTATGGGAGCAATTGCCCCTGGATAGTTGGGATGAGGAGGGCTTTCAAACCTTGCACCGCGTGGTGCATAGTCTGACCGGATCGGGGAAGACCTTCGGATTTTCCTTGCTCAGTGATGTGGCGCGTAATCTGGAAGTGCATCTCAAGCAGCTTGCACAAGCAAAAACTGCATTGAATGAACAACAGCGTAATCACATCCATGGGCTAATGAGTGAACTGCATCAAGTAACCTTGCACAGGGATGCTCCATTTGGCGATCAGACCGGACTAATCGCGGTGGCGCCACCCAACCAGAGTACGGTCAGTTCAAAACATATTTTCGTGGTGGACGACGATCATGAACAAGCAGAAGAACTGAAAGTTCAACTCTGTTATTTTGGTTACGAAGTAAGCGTATTTACCAACCTGGTGGATTTTCGGTTTGCTATGCAGGCTAACCCGGACGTTGTGGTGCTGATAGACATCAACTTTCCAGAGGATAGCCTGGGAGGCGTTCATGTTATTAAAGAAATTCAACAGGAGCGGGAAATTCCACTCTCTGTCATTTTTTTAACAGCGCATAATGAATTTGAGGCAAGACTTGAAGCGGTACGTGCTGGCAGCATTGCCTATTTAAGCAAACCGGTAAATATCGGAAACTTGATTGACAAGCTTGATAATTTAACCTCGACTCATTCATCTGAGCCATATCGGATCTTGATCGTCGATGACTCGGAATCACTTACTGCCTATTACGCTACGGTATTGGAGCAGGCCGGAATGGTGGTGGAGGTGGTCAACAATCCGCTTGACGTGATGGTTCCGCTGCTTGAATTCAATCCCGATCTGATCTTGCTCGATATTTATATGCCGGAATGCAATGGCTTGGAACTGGCCAAGGTGATTCGACAGCTTGACGCCTTCGTCAGTATCCCGATCGTGTTTCTTTCTGCCGAAAGTGATCTTGACAAGCAGCTTTTTGCCATAGGCTTGGGAGGGGATGATTTTCTTACCAAGCCTATACAGCCACAACATCTGATTTCTTCCGTAACCAGCCGAATCCAGCGCTCCCTCACTCTGCGTTCTTTCATGGTGCGTGACAGCCTGACCGGATTGTTCAACCATACCGCCATCCAGGATCAGCTGGTTCTTGAAGTGGCACGTGCAAAAAGACAGGGAACATCACTAGCCTTTGCGATGGTCGACATTGACCACTTCAAGCTGGTAAACGATACCTATGGCCATCCAGCCGGGGATCGTGTGATTAAAAGCCTCTCGCGCCTGCTCAAACAGCGCCTGCGCGAGACGGACGTGGTTGGTCGCTATGGCGGCGAAGAATTCGCGGTAATCCTGAATAATGCCAACGGGATGGCGGCAGTGGAAGTGTTGGATACCATCCGCAAGGATTTTTCACAGTTGCACCATTTCGCGGATGGAAAAGAATTCTCCGTTACATTCAGCTGCGGAGTCGCTGATGTTTTCTGCTTTAACGATTCCACGAAGCTGGGTGATGCGGCGGACAAGGCTCTTTATAAAGCCAAGCACTTCGGGCGCGATCAGGTGGCGTTGGCTGATGCTCCTGCATCTAAGGTTGTCGGTTTTCCTAATCAATTTATTTGTGAAGATGTTGATAGCCGAAGATGATATGGATTTATCGCACTTGGCCGTGACTTTCCTGCTTGATTGTGGTCATGAGGTGGTAAAGGCGGTAGATGCCTCCCAGGTTTTGCCATGTGCTCGACGCGAAAAATCTGACTTGATTTTGCTGGACATAAACATGCCTGGCGGGAAAGGAGGCGACATTCTGGTAAAGCTAAAACGCAGTAGACCTCAAATATTCGAGTAATTGTTGTCAGTGGGGTGACCGATCCAAAGATCCTCACGTTTGTCGAAACAGAAGGTGCGGAAGGCTTTCTTTCAAAACCATGGGCTCCAGAAAACTTCATTCAAGAGTTGAAAAAACTATCCCCAAACTTCCCTAGAGACAATCCCTGAATTTTTTGGGACAGAGAAATTTATTTCGTGGTAAAAAGTAATTTGCTCAGTTGCAGAGAGCCATTGACAAACCGTTGACTGAACAATCCAAGATTAACGAGGCACTAAAAATTTTAGGGGTTTGATAGCAATCTTATCACTTAGTTAAGTCTGGAAGACTACGAGTCTATAGCAATACCATTGTTAGCGGAAAGAGCACGTCTGGCCATATCAGCTAGGTTTTGCGCTAATTTTGCATCTTTGAAAATAACGTAGTCAGCATCGGTAACCGGATTCTGGGTTAGGGTGCGCTTATTGCTCGAAGTAATTAGGATGGTCTTGGTGTTGCGGTTTTTGGAGTCAGAAAGCTTGATGGCTCCGATCAGTGCAACACCGCTCAGTACAGGGATCTCATTGGCAGTGATGACCAAATCAAAATGCTCGGTGAGTGCACGCCTGAGCGCATAAAGCCCATCATTCATTACTACTGTCTGTACCGGCAGTGTCGATAATATTTGCAGGTAGATACTGGTCGAAAGCGGCGAGTTATCGACCAGTAACACTGTGAATAGCTTTTGGGCGTTTTGTTTGCGCAACGTATTCAGCTGCTCTTCAACTTTCGGAAAACTTTCTTTTCCTGCCTGAATTTGATCGGTAGTCATCCGCAGTAGATCGACGTAATTTAGGCTGGCGGAAATGAATTCCGAAGTATATTTTGTGCCAGTACCGATGGTGCTTAGCAGGTCTTCAAGTTGATGGCAGATGGAGGTAATGATGTGCAGGCCATGGGTTCCACCGCTCCCCTTCAGGCTATGGATGGTACGATAAAACTCATTGAATGCATCACTACCAGCCCCATTTTTTTCCATTTCTATCAGTAAAATTTCGAGGCGATCCAATCTTTCACTCATTTCATCCAGAAAGGATTTGCGTAGCTGCAGTAGCATTTGCTGGAATGTGTCTGAATTGATGGGTCTCATATTTGTGTTATATGTAAAAAAACTCTTGGTTAATCGAATCTGCCAGTGATGTAATAAATTCGGCACAACGCGCTTGCGCGTATGTGGTCTTGTCCTTGCACTCCTCATTTCTTAACATGCTCATTATGCGGCATTTTTCAACTGTGCCGCAAACTAGTTGTGCTCAAACTATACTGGCAGCTATAGTCAAGCGTCAGGTTTAGCTGAGGTCGGTTGGAAATAAAGAAGTACAGCGGGTTAAGCAGCACACAGCGGTACTTAATGCCAACCAACCAGAGCACAGGAGTCATCTGCGGCGAGCGCATCACGTTGGACGGGTTTTTTGTCTCGCAGGACTATTCTGAGCAACTGCGACGAATCCGTTTCAAAGACCCGAAATCCGACAAGACATTGGTGTTTCTGACCAACAATACCGCTTTGAGTGCGTTGGTCATTGCGGTCTTGTACAAGAACCGCTGACAAGTCGAGTTATTCCCCAAGCGGATCAAGCGGTTTATCGGCAACAGCGAGAATGCAGTTAGAGTATAATTTTGGCGCACCGTCGCGACTTACGCAATAATAATTATTGTAAAAGAGAAACTGCAAATTGATGCCTCGCTCTTCACTTTGCTACCGATTTTATCGGTTTCTGTTTTTGAAAAAAACAGTTATCTTAAGTCTTCGCAGGGGTTGTCTACATTCCTGAACAGTACCGCTTGCCTAACTAATTAAATTTATATGATTTTTAGCCGGACACTAGTGAGCTAACAGATGAAAAAAATTACACCAATAGAGCTTGCTCGGCAGGCATTGACGCAACTTTCCAATGACAAGATTCCGCCAACGCCGGATAACTATCATGGTGCCTATAACAAGATTGCAGGAATTGTATCTATAGATCATTCTGCAATTCTTAATAAATCGTTGGAAAAGGTTTTATATGATATGGGCAAAGAGCGCCCTGAGTTGGCTACAGTTGCCAAGTCCATTCATAAGTTGGCTGAGAAACCGAATCCGACTGAGTTGGAGGAGTTGTTACGCAGTCTTCTTTCAACAGGAACTGGTGAAGCTGTTGGAGTGAATTGGACCACGCTATTACGCTCCCTTTTAAAGCAATTAGAAGTAAATCATGGAAATTTTAGCCTGAGTCAAAAAATTGAAAAATTGAATCACATATTAGTTAAGTTTGCTAATGATCCCAATCAGTTGGGCCAGAAGATGCATATCTTGATCACATCTTGGGGGAAGGATCCGATAACTCATCAAAATGCTGAAATAAATTACGCCAACGAAAAAAAGGAAATACAAGAGCAACCTACAATTCAGACAGTTGTTCAGTCGTCCAATCCAGGCGCTATTACTGACGAAAGTCAGCGGGAACTGGCAATTATTTGGCGCGATATGTTGATCAGAACTATTAATCTAGCTGTTGCCCCACAGCTTGCTGATACTTCAGGTGCGACGCAGAGAATAGAAGCGATGCTAAAACGCATGCGCGAATCTCTGACAATAGAAGAGGTGAATGTGCTGAGCGAGGCACTAAAATTTATCTTACTCCGCGCGGAGTTGCAGAATGATTCGCAGTGTCGCATGCAGGAATTGCTTGTTCAAATGCTGCGCTTGCTGGTTTCCAGCATGGGCGAGATGACTATCGAAGACAAATGGTTACATGGACAGATCAAAATCGTTCAAGAGATTATTTCAAATCCGATCAATGTTGATGCACTTTGCAATGCGGAAAATAGTCTCAAAGAGCTAATCTACAAGCAATCACATATCAAGCCGGGACTCATGGAGGCTAAAGAAGCCATTAAAAGAATGGCAATCACTTTTGTAAGTAATTTGGCAGATATTACAGAGAGTACGGGTAGCTATCAGCTTAAGATCACAAATTATCAGGAGCAAATCACATCGACACATGACATGACCAATTTAAACGTCATACTTGATAACTTGGTAGGCGACATAAGGAAGATGAGTGTGGATGCGAAACGCAATCTTACTGCCTTCCAAGAAACTCAGAAAAAAGTGGAAGAAGCAGAGAAGAAAATTAATGACCTCACTACAAAGCTTGATTACATTAGTGAAGCTGCGCACCAAGATTTTTTAACAGGCGCGTTGAATAGGCGCGGTATGGATGCAGCACTGGTGCAAGAATTCGAAAGGGCCGATAGGCACGGTACACCTTTATCGCTTGCAATGATGGATATTGACCATTTCAAAAAAATCAACGATAACCTTGGACACTCTGCCGGTGATGTTGCACTTGCACACTTGGCGAAAGTGGTTAAGAGCATCATACGCAGTACCGATGTATTGGCCCGCTATGGAGGTGAAGAATTCACTATTATTCTTCCTGGCACAAAAGAGGGCGATGCAATAGAGGTAATTAAAGGAGTGCAGCGTGATCTAACCAAGAATTTCTTTCTAAATAATAACGAGCGTGTACTGATTACTTTTAGCGCGGGTGTGGCAGAGCGGTTTTTGGATGAAACGGTCGATGAAGTAATGTCACGAGCTGATGTTGCACTTTATCAGGCCAAACAGACTGGGCGCAATCAAGTGGTTGGCGCGTCAGCGCCTACAAAGATGCCCATCATAAAAAGTACTTAGTGGATAGAGGTGGACCAGGAAATCAGGACAGCCCGTTAAGTGATAATCTTGGCCAATCAGAGCCCTTTACACATTCCGCCGTTGTATGCAGCGTTACCCTGAATAAAATGTATAAGATTTATTGAATCTTTGATTAATAAGATAATGTCATTATTCGATCAGATGGTTCTCGATTGCGTAACGAACCGCTTCGGCATTGTTCTTTAGTTTCATTTTTTCCAGTAAGCGTGCGCGATAAACGCTGACGGTCTTGGCACTGAGCGACATAGTCTCCGCCATTTCGCTTAGACTCTGGCCTGATGCCATCAGGCACAGCGTTTGATATTCGCGGTTGGATAGGGTTTGGTGCAGCAGTTCCTGGTATCCTTGTGACAGGCCATTGGCTAACTCTTCTGCCAGTTCGTGACTAATGTATTTCTTGCCGCAGGCGACTTGGCGTATGGCGGTAACCAGTTGTGTCGGGGCGCTTTGTTTGCTGAGATAGCCTGCCGCCCCAGCCTTCATAGAACGTAATGCATATTGGTTTTCCTCATGCATGCTTAATATTAGCACCGGTAATTGCGGCTTATTGAGCTTGAGTTGTTTGAGTACATCAATGCCATGTTTATCAGGCATGCTGATGTCTAAGAGCACCAAATCGTAAGTATTTTCTTGCGCCATCTTAATGGCTTGCATGCCATTTTCAGCTTCTCCGGTTACGCGTATATCCTCGGTGTCATTGAGGATCTGCTTCATGCCTTTGCGGATCAGTGCGTGATCATCCACTACTAATATATTAATCATGGTTGATTTTAATAAAATCCATTACAACCGTTTTTGTTGTGGCTGTGGCAAAAAAATGTCACCAGCAGCTGTTGGGTCAGATTGATACGGAATGCATGCTTTAATAGTGGTCCCTAAGCCGGATGTGCCGCTGACATGCACATTGCCGCCAAAATAGGCGACTCGTTCCTTAATACCGCGCAGACCGAAAGAGCGCGGTTTAATGCGGTCGGATTCGGTAAAGCCGCGGCCATTGTCGCTAACGATCATTTCGACGCTGGTAGCTTGATTATATAGTTCGATTTTTACTTTGCTGGCATGCGCGTGTTTCATGATATTTGTAAGCGTTTCCTGCAGGATGCGGAACAGCGCGATGGCGATATCCGGATCTAAAGTAATATCTTCATCTGGATGGCTAAATATACAAGAAATGCCAGTACGCTGTTCAAATTGGGCTACTTCAATTTCCATTGCTGCGATGATTCCGAAGCAGTCCAGCGTGCTTGGACGCAGGGAATGAGAGATGTCGTTGGCGGCGGCGGTACACTTATCAACCAGGTTTTCAACATCCTTAATTTTTGCAATCAGCTCAGGTGCTTCCCTACTCAGGCGTCCACCCAGCCAAGCGATATTGAGCTTAATGGCGGTAAGAGTGCTTC
>JANMWF010000048.1:0-3671 GCA_031393845.1 Nitrosomonadales bacterium
CGGAAGGTCAGCTTCTCATTCCAATATTGTTGCGCGACAGCTTCGATATCTTTCGGTTTATAATCCTGGTGCATTTTAATTTCTGCGTTAGTTCGTCCAGTCGACATTATAACGGCATAATCCTGCCCAAGCTGCGCGCGAACTGACAGAT
This sequence comes from Nitrosomonadales bacterium, assembly GCA_031393845.1. Taxonomy (GTDB): domain Bacteria; phylum Pseudomonadota; class Gammaproteobacteria; order Burkholderiales; family Gallionellaceae; genus Nitrotoga. The sequence goes on from JANMWF010000048.1 coordinate 152, forward strand.
ACGGCTGCAAATGGTGGTACGTTAAGATACCTCGGGGTACGAGGTTCTGCTAGAATGCCGCCGAAATAAATTTTTCACATCCTTCAGGAGAGTTTTACTATGTCCCGCAAGCACCCCGTGATTGCTGTGACCGGTTCATCGGGCGCCGGCACTACTACCGCCAAGCGCGCTTTTGAAAACATTTTCCGCCGTGAGCACATAAATGCCGCTGTGATTGAAGGTGATAGCCTGCACAGTTTGGATCGCATGGAATTCCGGGCTGCCGTGGCTGAAGCTGGCAAGACAGGCAATCATTCGTTCAGCCACTTTGGACCCGAAGCCAACCATTTCGACAAGATCGAAGAGACCTTCAAATCTTATGGTGAAACCGGTTCTTGCAAGCGCCGTTATTACATTCATAGTGATGCTGAAGCTAAAGAGCTGAATGCGCGCTTGAGCACCAGCTTGAACCCTGGCCAATTTACGCCGTGGGAAGATATTTCCGCCGGTTCCGACCTGCTGTTTTATGAAGGTTTGCACGGTATGGTGAAGACAGATGCCGTGGATGCAGCCAAGCATGTTGACTTGAGCATCGGCGTGGTTCCCATCGTCAATCTGGAGTGGATACAGAAAATCCATCGTGATCAAGCTGAACGTGGCTATTCCGCTGAAGCGACGGTAGATACCATCCTGCGCCGCATGCCGGACTATATTAACTTCATCACGCCACAATTTTCACGTACCGATATTAACTTTCAGCGCGTGTCTACGGTGGACACTTCCAACCCTTTCATTGCACGTGATATCCCTACACCGGACGAAAGTTTTGTCGTGATTCGTTTCCGCGATTCCCATGGCGTGGATTTTCCATACCTTATTGACATGATTCAATGCTCATTCATGTCGCGCTCGAATACCATTGTGGTACCCGGTGGCAAAATGAGCTTTGCGATGGAAGTGATTCTGGCGCCAATCATGCATGAGATGCTGCAGAACAGAAATAAATAACTTTTTATAATTTGATGTTAGCGGGGAATCAGGCATAGTTTCTGGTTCCCCATTTTGTTTATGGATACCTAATGGATTTTCTTTCCGGCCTTAATCCAGAACAGCGGGCTGCCGTTACCCTGCCGGAACAATCGGCGCTGATCCTGGCCGGTGCGGGCAGCGGCAAAACACGCGTGCTGACCACGCGTATCGCCTGGCTGATCAGCACCGGGCAAGTCAGCCCGCATGGCATTCTGGCTGTCACCTTCACCAACAAGGCGGCTAAGGAGATGCTCTTGCGCTTGTCCGCCATGCTGCCGATCAACATACGCGGACTATGGATGGGCACTTTTCATGGGCTATGTAACCGCATGTTGCGCGCCCATCACCGCGAAGCCATGTTGCCGCAGACTTTCCAGATTCTGGATAGCGCCGACCAGCTTGCTTCCATCAAACGGTTAATGAAAGTACTCAATGTAGATGACGAAAAATATCCACCGCGCGAGGTTCAAAACTTTATCAGCGGCAACAAAGAACAGGGCCTGCGCGCGCATGAGGTGGAAGCCTTTGATCCCTACACCCGCCGTAAGGTGGAAATTTTTGCTGCTTATGATGAGCAGTGCCAGCGCGAAGGCGTAGTGGATTTTTCCGAGTTGCTATTGCGCTGCTACGAATTGCTGTCGCGCAACCAACCATTACGGGAGCATTATCAGGCTCGCTTCCGCCACATTTTGGTGGATGAATTTCAGGACACCAACCGCTTGCAATATCAATGGCTCAAATTATTGGCAGGGCAACACAATGTCTTGTTTGCGGTGGGCGATGACGACCAATCTATTTATGCGTTTCGTGGCGCGAATGTCGGCAATATGCAGGAACTGACGCGCGATTTTCATGTGCAGAATGTGATCAAGCTGGAGCAAAACTATCGCTCGCACGGCAACATCCTTGACGCCGCCAATGCACTAATCAAGAATAATCGCAGCCGTCTTGGCAAGAATTTATGGACCTCGGAAAACAAAGGTGAGCCATTATGTGTATACGAGGCACCCACCGATGCCGAAGAAGCCAGATTCATTGTTGACGAGGCGCGCCAACTTAATCGCGAAGGCGTTCATCTGGCCGAGATGGCCGTTTTATACCGTTCCAATGCTCAGTCGCGCGTCATCGAACACGCACTGGTTTCAGCGGGGGTGGCCTATCGCGTGTATGGCGGACTGAGGTTTTTCGAAAGACAGGAAATCAAGCATGCACTGGCTTATCTGCGCCTGATACAAAACCCGGGTGACGATAACGCGCTGCTGCGCATTATAAATTTTCCCACGCGCGGCATCGGCACGCGCACTATCGAACAATTGCAGGAAGCGGCGCGCGCGCAAAATGTCAGCCTGTGGCAGGTGGCAAAACAGACGGGCGGCAAGGTGGCGACGTTTGTAAATTTAATCGACATGATGGCCGGTGCCACGCGTGAACTGCCGTTGCCGGAAGTCATCGATCATATAATTCTGCACAGCGGGTTGCTTGTTCATTATCAAAATGAAACGGGTGTCAAACAACGCGAGGCTCAGGAACGGCTGGAAAACCTCAATGAGCTGATCAATGCCGCGACCCTGTTTGTGCATGAGAACGAAGACGACAGTCTTACTTCCTTCCTCACTCATGCCGCGCTTGAATCAGGTGAAAGTCAGGCAGAAGCTGACGCGGATGCGCTGCACCTGATGACGGTACACTCATCCAAAGGTTTGGAATTTCATACTGTGTTCATGAGCGGGCTGGAAGAGGGCTTATTCCCTCACCACAACAGCCGCATGGCGGATGCCGGTGTAGATGAAGAACGCCGTCTGATGTACGTGGCTATCACGCGCGCACGGCGCAGGCTGTATCTCACCTTTGCACAAAGCCGCATGTTGCATGGACAGGTAAATTACAACTTGATGTCCAGTTTTTTACGCGAGCTGCCGGAAGAATTGTTGCACTGGATCACGCCACGCATAACCGCACGCAACAACTTTAGCTCTGCTGGATATTCAACTTCTCTGGCCCCCAAGTCCTCTCCCATGAGCGTGAGAGGACTTGGGGGAGAAAAAAACGTTGGTGCACAAAATTCTCCGTGGCATATTAGCCAGGCAGTGCATCACGCCAAGTTTGGCGAAGGGGTCATAGTCAACATTGAGGGCGGTAATTCAGATATGCGCGTACAAGTAAATTTTCGCACAGCCGGTACGAAATGGCTCGCACTGGAATACGCGAAGCTCACGCCACTTTAATAACGGCCAGTATATTTACATCTCCGACCTAAGCCGGGCTAATGTACGAGTTGGTCGTCATATTCTCTATTCATGCAGTCTTTCCAGATGCACAATATCCTCGAACCATTTTAGATTACGAATCGACTTATCCCGTCCATCGACGGTATGAATGCAGAGCTTAAGTTTCTTTACACACTTGTTGCTGATGTTGCAATGCAAAACCTGACCAAATACTGTTCGTTATGAGCTTGGCGGGGATACCGGTGGGAACATTGATAAACTAGATGCATCACGTCTGAATGTCG
>JANMWF010000049.1:0-5802 GCA_031393845.1 Nitrosomonadales bacterium
CTGCGCCGTTCGTCTGGGCGCAACACCGATGCAGCGCAACTTCTGTATCTAAAATTCTGCCGCAAGCTGGAAAAAGCGGCATCGTGCGTGCCGCGCACAAAGGTGCACAGGATTTCGCCGCACGCGCCGCACAAGCCAAACCACAGCTGGCCTCCGCCATAACGTCAGCGCACGTTATGGCGTATTGCGCTATGACCCCCTATTTCTTTTTCTACGACTGCGGAAGGGCCACTTCACAGCATCGAGGACCCACTGGCGAGCCCTTGCGGATGCAAGAGGAAGCCGAGAAAAGCAGGAAGCGCTACGCGCCTTACGGCGTGCGGTTGTTGCATTCAAGTTATAATCCACGCACCTACACAGCGCGCACCTATCATGCAAATTACCCGAAGGCTAGAATTTGATGCAGGTCACCGCATCCCCAGTCACACCAGCCAGTGCCGGCATTTGCACGGCCACCGCTACGCCATTGAAATTACCCTTTCCGGCGAGATCATCACCACCGATGGCTTATCCGAACAAGGCATGGTAATGGACTACACTGAAGTGAAACGCATAGCCAAGGAACAACTCGTGGATGCGTGGGACCATGCTTTCCTGGTTTATCGCGGTGACACTGCGGTATTGGATTTTCTGAATTCACTGCCCAATCACAAAACTGTAGTTCTGGAAGTACCGCCCACCGCAGAAAATCTCGCCATGCTCGCATTCAAGCTGCTCGACAGCGCCTACCACCATAGTTATGGGAATAACCTGCAACTGGAACGCGTGCGCATTTACGAGACACCTAATAACTGGGCAGACTGCTTGCGCACTTCAAGCTGACTTGGTGAATTTTTACTTGCTGCCTTTGCACAATCTCGTGCAATTTCAGCTCTTGAGTCGGGTTCCTGTCTTGAAAATCCACCACACAACTGTGAGACACAAGATCAGAAATACCAACGTCATACCAACGCTGATGGCCACGTTGACGTCAGAAATACCATAAAAGCTCCATCGGAAACCACTGATCAGGTAGACCACCGGATTGAACAGTGTGATTTTTTGCCACAGGGGTGGCAGCATGCTGATCGAATAAAAACTTCCGCCCAGAAAAGCCAGCGGCGTGATGATCATCAAGGGAATGATTTGTAATTTCTCGAACCCGTCAGCCCAAATACCAATAATAAAACCGAAGAGGCTAAAGGTAACAGCAGTGAGTACCAAGAAAATAATCATCCACAGTGGATGCGCGATCTCGAACGGAACGAAAAGCCGCGCCGTGGTAAGAATGAGTAAGCCCAGGATGATTGACTTGGTGGCCGCAGCCCCAACATAGCCAATGACGATCTCCACATAAGAAATAGGGGCGGAGAGGATCTCGTAGATAGTACCCGAGAATTTCGGCATATAAATGCCGAAAGAGGCATTGGAAATACTTTCCGTCAGCAGGGCTAGCATGATCAGACCGGGGACAATAAAGGCCCCATAACTGATACCGTCGATCTCGGTCATGCGCGAGCCGATCGCTGAGCCAAATACAACAAAATAGAGCGAGGTCGAAATAACTGGTGATGCGATGCTTTGCATCAGCGTTCGCCAAGTACGCTCCAGCTCGAAAAAATAAATTGCGCGAATAGCATAAATATTCATAATCGTCCGCTTACCAAATTAACGAAGATTTCTTCCAGTGAGCTTTGGCTAGACTGGAGGTCCTTAAAGTCGATCCCGTGCTTAGCAAGCTGTCGTAGAAGATCCGCGATTCCTGTCTGTTTGCCCTGGGCGTCAAAAATGTAGATCAACTCGTTGCCGTCGGCGGATAGTTCAAGTGGATATCCGGCGAGTTCCTCGGGGATGTGTGCCAGTGGAGACTGCAGATACAGCTTGAGCTGTTTTTTACCGAGCTTATCCATCAATCTGACCTTGTCCTCCACCAAGATAATTGCGCCTTTGCTAATTATTCCGATGCGGTCGGCCATTTCCTCGGCTTCCTCAATATAATGTGTGGTCAGAATAATGGTCACGCCACTTTTTCGTAAACCCCGCACCATCTCCCACATATCACGGCGCAGTTCGACGTCAACGCCAGCTGAAGGCTCGTCGAGAAATAGAATCTGAGGTTCATGGGACAAAGCCTTGGCAATCATTACCCGACGCTTCATGCCGCCCGACAGTGTCCTGATTTTTGCATCTTTCTTGTCCCATAGGGACAGATCGCGCAGCACTTTTTCGATATAGGCCGGGTTGGGCGGTTTACCAAACAGGCCACGACTGAATTTCACCGTGGCCAAAACGGTTTCGAAGGCATCGGTGGAAAGCTCTTGCGGCACCAAGCCGATTTTTGATCTGGCCGCGCGAAAGTCCGAAACTATGTCATGACCGTCGGCAAGGACCTTGCCCTGGCTCGGATTAACAATCCCGCAAATGACGTTGATTAATGTCGTTTTACCGGCCCCATTCGGACCCAGCAGGGCAAAGATTTCTCCATGCTGAATCTCAAGATTGATGCTTTTGAGAGCCATAAATCCCGAGGCGTAGGTCTTTGTGAGATTCTCGACTGATATAGCTGACTGCACGCAATGTCCTTATGGATAATAAATTTTCTATTGAACCAATATTCTTTATGTCGTTTGCGTATGCAGGAGAGGAAGGAAAACGGCACGCCTACTGACGTGCCGTTCATGCCTGGAGCCCATCAGTAAATCACACCTGCGGATGCGCGCGCTCCGCTTCATTGTCCAATTTATTCAGCGCATGCAGATAAGCCTTGGCGGAAGCAACCACGATATCAGTATCTGCACCTTGGCCATTTACTATACGGCCGCCCTTGGATAGCCGCACGGTCACTTCGCCCTGTGCATCTGTACCGCTGGTAATGTTGTTTACCGAATAAAGTTGCAATTCGGTGCCACTTTGCACGATCTGCTCGATGGCTTTGAACGTCGCATCTACCGGCCCACCTCCCTGACCTTCGGCGACAAATTCATTTCCGCCCACATTCAATCGCACCTGCGCCACAGGCAGAAGGCCCGTTTCCGAATGCGCGCGCAAGGATACCAAGCGATAATGCTCGCTAACTTGCGCCACCACGCTTTCACTAATCAAGGCTTGCAAGTCCTCATCAAAAATTTCACGCTTGCGGTCAGCCAACTCTTTGAAACGAGCAAAGGCGTCGTTCACCATCGCCTCGTTTTCCAGCACGATGCCAAGTTCCTGCAACCGAGTACGGAACGCGTTGCGACCGGAAAGTTTGCCCAAGGTTAATTTGTTCGTACTCCAGCCAACATCTTCAGCACGCATAATTTCGTAAGTCTCGCGGTGCTTGAGCACACCGTCCTGATGAATGCCGGATTCATGGGCAAAAGCATTTGCACCGACAATCGCTTTGTTAGGCTGCACCGGATAACCGGTGATGCTGGACACAAGTTTGGAAGTCGGCACGATCTGCATGGTATCGATGCGCGAATCGCAACTGAATACATCGTGGCGCGTCTTAACCGCCATTACGATTTCTTCCAGACTGGCGTTCCCGGCACGCTCACCCAAGCCATTGATAGTGCATTCCACCTGACGCGCACCGTTCATTACAGCAGCAAGAGAATTGGCTACTGCCATTCCGAGATCGTTGTGGCAATGGGTGGACCATACTACTTTCCCGGAATTCGGCACGCGTTCGATCAACTGTTTGATGCGCTCGCCCCACAAAACCGGGATGCTGTAACCAACCGTATCCGGCACGTTCAGGGTTTTCGCTCCAGCTTGAATCACTGCATCAAAAATACGGACCAGAAAATCCATTTCCGAGCGCACCGCATCCTCGGCAGAAAATTCGACATCGTCGGTATATTCCGATGCAAGCTTCACCGCTTTCACCGCCGCTTCCACCACTTGGTCGGGCTGCATCCGCAACTTCATTTTCATGTGGATGGGTGAAGTAGCGATAAAGATGTGAATGCGCCCCGACTTGGCCGGCTTGATCGCTTCACCCGCAGCGCGAACATCGCTTTCAGTGGCGCGCGCCAACGAGCAAATCGTGGAACTCTCAATGATTTGAGCAACGCTGCGGATCGCATTTGCGTCCCCCGGACTGGCAGCAGCGAAGCCTGCCTCGATTACATCAACGCCCAGCTTTTCCAATTGCCGTGCGATGCGGATTTTTTCTTCCTTCGTCATGGACGCGCCCGGGCTTTGTTCGCCATCGCGCAAAGTAGTATCAAATATTATTAATTTTTCTTTCATGCTGGACTCCATTGCAATTATTTAATTCGCACGATCCAGGCGAATTAAATCCGGCCGGATGCCGCTTGCTTCAAAACTATGGGGATGTATATTTAGCGCGCGGTGCGCAGCAGCAACGCAGCCAGAAGGCTGGATGTAGAGTGCGATTGCGAGATGTGGCGAGAGAAGTGCATGACTGGAATATAACGGCTTTTGTTTACTTACGCAATATTCACGCTCTGCTCCAGCGAATAAAATTGTTACTTAAACGGTGGCGTAAAGTGGAACGATCAACAGCTGGTTAATGCCAATATGAGCCATTAACCATGAGTCGGGCGAACGGACTTTTTCAGGAAGCCCGTCGCAAATATTAAACGTTACAGACTGTAGTACATGTCGAATTCAACAGGATGCGTTGTCATGCGATAGCGAGTCACTTCTTCCATTTTTAACTCAATGTAAGCATCAATGAAGTCATTAGAGAATACACCACCGCGGGTCAGGAACTCGCGATCCTTGTCCAACGCTTCCAGAGCTTGTTCGAGGCTGGAACACACTGTTGGGATTTTTGCATCCTCCTCTGGTGGCAAGTCATACAAATTTTTGTCCGCAGGATCGCCTGGGTGAACTTTATTTTGTATGCCATCCAGGCCAGCCATCATCATGGCGGTGAAAGCCAGATATGAATTGGCAGTTGGATCCGGGAAACGCACTTCAATACGGCGTGCCTTATCACTTTGCACAAAGGGAATGCGAATCGAGGCAGAACGGTTTCGCGCCGAGTAAGCCAGCTTTACGGGGGCTTCGAACCCGGGAACCAAACGTTTGTAGGAGTTAGTGCCGGGGTTGGTAATGGCGTTAAGCGCACGGGCATGCTTGATAATACCGCCAATATAATAAAGAGCTAATTCAGACAGTCCGGCATATCCATTGCCTGCAAACAGATTTTTGCCGTCCTTCCAGATGGATTGATGGACATGCATGCCTGAGCCGTTATCACCGACAATCGGCTTGGGCATAAAGGTCGCAGTCTTGCCATATTGATGTGCGACGTTGTGCACCACATATTTAAGCTTCTGGGTTTGATCGGCACGATTTACCAAGCTATCAAAGCGGGTGCCAATTTCACATTGGCCGGCGGTCGCCACTTCGTGGTGGTGCACTTCGACCGGAACGCCGATTTCCTCCAATATCAAGCACATTGCAGAGCGCATGTCTTGTAGCGAATCGACCGGAGGTACCGGGAAGTAACCGCCCTTGACCGTGGGACGATGGCCAGTATTTCCACCATCATATTTTTCTGCGGAAGACCAGGCGGCTTCTTCAGAGTTAACCTTGCAGAAGCAGCCAGACATATCCACTTGCCAGTTGACTGAATCAAAAATGAAAAACTCAGGCTCAGGGCCAAAGTAGCAGACATCGCCTAATCCGGTGGATTTCAAATAGGCTTCAGCACGCTTGGCGATTGAGCGTGGATCGCGGTCATAACCTTTGCCGTCGGATGGCTCCACTACGTCGCAAGTCATCACCAATGTGGTTTCGTCCATAAAAGGATCGAGGAATGCGGAGGCAGGATCGGCCATCAACAGCATGTCGGATGCTTGTATG
>JANMWF010000042.1:0-8471 GCA_031393845.1 Nitrosomonadales bacterium
GCCTAGCCCCACGGGTTATCTGCATATCGGCGGCGCCCGCACTGCACTATTCTCTTGGGCTTACGCCCGCAAGCATGGTGGCACTTTTATCCTGCGCATAGAGGATACTGATGTAGAGCGTTCCACACCTGAAGCTGTGCAAGCCATTCTGGATGGCATGGCTTGGCTTAATCTTAGTTATGACGAAGGTCCGTTCTATCAAATGCAGTGTATGGATCGATATAAAGAGGTGATCCAAAATATGCTGGCACAGGGGTTGGCCTATTACTGCTACACCTCGCCAAGTGAGCTGGATGCAATGCGCGAGGCCCAACGTGCAAGTGGTGAAAAACCACGTTACGACGGTCGCTGGCGTCCAGAATTCGGCAAGGTGTTGCCAGAGCCGCCTGTTGAAACGATGCCAGTGGTGCGTTTCAAGAATCCTGCCAAGGGAGTAGTAGCATGGGTAGATTTGGTGAAAGGGCTTATTGAATTTGACAATGAAGAGTTAGACGACCTCATCATTGCCCGTGCCGATGGCACGCCTACCTATAATTTTTGTGTAGTCGTGGATGATTGGGATATGGGCATTACGCACGTGATACGCGGCGATGACCATGTCAATAATACGCCACGTCAGATCAACATACTCAAGGCATTGGGCGCCAATGTGCCTCAGTACGCGCATCTATCGATGATATTGGGTGACGACGGTCAGAAGCTGTCCAAGCGCCATGGCGCGGTTAGCGTAATGCAATATGATGAAGAGGGTTATCTGCCGGAAGCAGTAGTTAATTACCTGGCAAGACTGGGATGGTCGCACGGTGATGATGAAATTTTTTCGGTGGAGCAGTTTTGCGCCTGGTTCGACCTCGACCATATCACGCCATCTGCAGCACAATTTAATACAGAGAAATTAAACTGGCTCAATCAGCATTACTTAAAGCAGGCCGATAATGCGCGGCTTGTTGCGCTAATACGTCCGCGCTTGGAAGCACGGGGCGTATTAGTGGGCGCCGTACCAGCATTGGAAGCCATAATTACCCTTTATAAAGAACGAGTCGCGACCCTCAACGAATTGGCGGATGCAGCAGAAATATTTTATATCGACTTGCATCCCAATCAGGAATTGCTGAATGCCCAGCTGTCTGCTGAAGTGATACCTGCTTTGCATGAGCTGGCGGAGCGCCTAAAAGATGTAGCATGGGAAGCTGCGGCGATTGGAGCGGCGATCAAGGAAATAGTAAGTAAGTATGGCTTGAAAATGCCTAAATTGGCGATGCCGTTGCGCGTAATGCTCACTGGACAAACTCAGACTCCCTCGGTAGATGCAGTATTAATGCTGTTTTCACGCGAGGTCGTATTGGCGCGCATAGCACGACATCTTTAAAACTTACCGGGTATTCAGCTTTACAATGATAGGCTCGATCATTATAATGCGCGCACATTTTGGGGGTATAGCTCAGCTGGGAGAGCGCTTGCATGGCATGCAAGAGGTCAGCGGTTCGATCCCGCTTATCTCCACCAAAATGGCATCACCAAGCACTTTAGTCCCCATCGTCTAGAGGCCTAGGACACCGCCCTTTCACGGCGGTAACACGAGTTCGAATCTCGTTGGGGACGCCACCAATTCCCGACTTTTGACAGGAATTTTGTAGTAGATACAACATTCCAGTTTCAAAAAGTCGAAAACAATTCGGTCGATCAGGCCTCTCAGTATTTCTTTCAGATCGTCGCGATCTAGCATCGTTGATGCTATCGGCGATTCCATTCAGTATGTCCTGAACTTCCTTTTCACCAATTTCTCGCAACGCCTTCGCCTGCTTGGTGGCGGCGTTGATGCTGCTATGGACGCTGTTGCCAGCCATTGAATCACTATGGGTTCCCTCTAAAGGTCAACTCCGTTCGGTCACTGCCCGAGGGGATCTGGCCGCCGATGAAAAAACACTATCGAACTGTTCGAAAAATCCCACGGTTCGGTAGTGTTCATTTCCACCGCCACCCTGGTGCGCGATGTGTAGACGCGTAACGTCTTTGCTGTGTCCAAGGGAACTGGCTCCGGTTTTATCTGAGGCGATGCCGGCCATGTGGTTACCAATTACCACGTGATTGAGAATGCCTCTGGTGCCACAATAAAGTTGGCCGACGGCCGGGACTACAAGGCGGCTTTGATCGGCACCAGTTTCGCACACGATATTGCAGTGTTGCGCATCGGCGTGGGCTTCAAGTGCCCACCGCCTGTGCCGGTGGGCACCAGTCACGACCTGAAGGTGGGCCAGAAGGTTTTTGCCATCGGCAACCCGTTCGGACTGGACTGGACGCTGGCCAACGGCATCATCTCAGCGCTCGATCGTTCACTCGCCGGAAATATCGGCCCTGCCATTGAACACTTGATCCAGGCCGATGCAGCCGTCAACCCTGGCAACTCGGGCGGTCCGCTGCTGGATTCGGCTGGCATCAATACCGCCATCTACAATCCCAGCGGGGTATCTGCCGGCATCGGTTTTGCCGTCCCTCTCGACACCGTCATGCAGGTGGTGCCGCAACTAATCAAGAGTGGCAAATACATTCGTCCGGATCTGGGTATCGAGGCTGATGAACAAATCAACGAGCGATTGAATGTCATCGCTGGCACCAAGGGGATAGTTGTGCTGCGCGTGCATCCAAGCTCAGCTGCCGAAAAGACGGGTCTAAAGGGCGTGACCGAGACCCTGCAATCGGGAAATTGAAGATGGCGAATTTAACTATGAAATTGACGCTGACCTGCCCGAAGTGCGAGCACGTCAAGGCCGAGACAGTTCCCATGGACGCCTGCTGTAGGCACAGAAGCGCTCACACCCTTGAGGACACCCAATAAATAAAGTGTTGCGTAATTTCATCACGCAACACCTTCAAAGGTTAAATTGCAGATTGTGGCAATGTCAAAAAACTAGCCCATTCTCTAAAAATACGCTGACACTTCAAATTTCTCCAACACTCTCCGTTGCCTACCCGTTTACCCGTTTTTTAGCGGGTGTGCTGGATGCTGATGTTGGACTTATCCTTGACGCATCTTTTCATCTTTTTTGATTTTCTTCGCAGCTTTTTTTTCCTTCAACGTTTTAGTGGGTTCCTTTTTGACTGTCTTTTTACTTTCTTGACCTTTGCTCATAATTTTACTCCTTGATAATATTGAAATTATAAAGAATAACTCTGCACCAGGCTAAAATAACCCATGCCCTACAGGTATTGAAACTTTAAAGTGCATCTTATTATTTTTTCTTGATTTTTGCGCCAGCAACCGCATCTTTCAACTTACTGCCGATTTTGAATTTAACAACTTTTTTGGCTGGTATCTTTAATTCTTTGCCTGTGGCTGGATTGCGACCTATTCGTGCGGCGCGTGCTTCAACGGCAAATGTACCAAAACCTATTAGTTGAACGTTATTGCCTTTTGTTAAAGAAGTTTGAATAGCAGCCGTAAGAGCATTCAAGGTATCTTCTATACTGGACTTTGTCTTCTTGGTGGATTTGGCTACTGCATCAATCAATTCTGATTTATTCATGTTGTTGACTCCCGTGTGGTTGAAAAGACGGTGAACTGTATCAAGTCATGGTGTTAATTACAAGAAATTATAAAAACTATATTGTTCGACCCTTCGGCTCTAAAGGTCGATAACTCAGTTCATGAAGGACTCAACTTTTAGCATAATAAAAGCATAATATAAAACTGGTACCATGAAACCAATTAATTGGAACCGTAAAAGCTGGAAGAAACTTAACTCTCTGGTGCGTAACATCAGTAATGCCAACTATAGTTATTCCGCAATTAAGTTAGAACGCACGCACATAATTAAATGCTAAGAAATTGGATGATAAAACGGTTTAAAGCGCCTGAACTAAATGAAATTAAAGTAAAGCATGAGGCAATAAGCAAGCATCTGTTAAATATTATTTCTGGGTGTAAAGTCAGGCACAGGCACAATTTTGATGCTGGCTCAGTGGTCTTTTATATAGAAATTTCCGGGATTACCAAAGAGTTTACAATAAGTGATCTGTATCTGCAGGACCACACAGCCATTGAACTATTTGACTTCATTAAGCAAAAGGAAGTTATAGAAATTATTTCTACTCATGGAAAAATCAGAATTTTAATGAGGGAAGGCTACCCTGCAATTAGCTATAGATAATCCGGGGAATCCTGAATATCCCCGCCACAATCGTTATTCCAAATTGAGAACCGCGCGCCAAACAACCACCACACCAGCTTCATCCGGCTGAGTCCGATATGTATTGGCTATTGCTATGCCCGGGACACACACTAAGTCAGCATCGCAAAATAACAAGGGTAATAAATCACGTTGCCACGGCAGTATCTCATGTTCCTGCAATAAATTTTTCAATCCTCGTTGCGGTCGCGCAGCATCCACCCGAATACTTTCGCCGCCATGACGCGAGCGAATCTTGGCAATTCCGAGATGTAACTTTGCCAAACTGATACCACGACCGACGGTATGACTAAAATGAAGCGCACCGTGTGGCGGTGGCAACAATATTTCTGTTTCACCATGCCAAATAACAGTGAAATCAACTGGCGGCGGCAACGCAGGCATGGTGTAAGCATGGTCGCGATATCGACGCATTTGCCATTCCTGCCAGTCGATACACACCTGCGCATCTGGGCGAGCATTGCACAGCTGGCGCAGCATTTCTTGCAGCCGTGTGCTGTCCGGAATGGGTGCCCCTTGCGCCGCAAGGAAATAACGCAATAGATTTTTTCCCCGTATTACGCCAAACACTCGCAATTGCCTAATATCCAAACGGTTATCCGCTATGGCCAATTCCGCATCCTGCTGTGCCAACTCATCCAGCAGTTCAGTTGCCTCGGCAAAATGCTGCGCGCTGCGCAACAAGGTTTTGCGGTAGGCTGGAAAGCGTTGTTCCAACAGCGGCAGTATGCGATGTCGTAAAAAATTGCGTGGATAAGCGTCATCGGCGTTACTTTCATCTTCAACCCATTGGAGGGCATGATGCTGCGCGTATTCCAGCAATAAGGAACGAGCAACATCGAGCAAAGGGCGTAACAGTGTCGGAACATTAGCTCGATGCTTTATAGCTGGCATGGCGCTTGCGCCGCGCACTCCAGCCCCGCGCAGCAATTGCAGCAGCAAAGTTTCAGCCTGATCGTCAAGATGATGCGCCAGTGCAATAAAATCCACCGGCTGTTGCGCAAGCGCGGCGTGACGAAGTTTGCGCGCCGCCGCCTCAATGCCTAACGAGCGTAACGGTACGATATTTACATATTCGACTTGCAGGGAGATGCCATGGAGCGCACACAAATCACTACAGAATGCCGCCCAAACGTCCGCTTTCGGGTTAATGCCATGATGTACATGCAAAGCGCTTAGACGCCATGAATAACGGAGGGACAGTTTTTGTAGCACGTGCAGCAGGACGACCGAATCAACACCACCGCTCAATCCAAGCAGGATAGCGCTGCCCGCAGGAAGCAAGGGCGAGAGCGCGTCGGCTACGCGCTCTGTTAAATCAAAGCTCGACTTCCTTGAACTTGCCATAGCCCATTACTCGGTTGAAACGGATCTGCAACAGCTTGTCTATGGAGTGAGATTGCACCTGTTTAAGGGTATCCTGTAAGCTTTTTTTCAGGGTTCGCATCATTGCTTGATGATCACGGTGAGCACCGCCCGGCGGTTCGTTAATGATCTTGTCGATTAATCCCAATGCCTTCAATCTGGTAGCGGTGATACCCAGCGTTTCCGCTGCATCAGCCGACTTGTCCGCATTTTTCCAAAGGATGGCAGCGCAGCCTTCTGGCGAGATGACCGAGTAGGTGGCATATTGCAGCATCAATAATGCGTCACCCACTGCAATGGCTAATGCGCCACCAGAGCCACCCTCTCCAATCACAGTACAGACTAATGGCACGCGTAGTTCTGCCATCACATACAAGCTTTTGCCGATGGCTTCGGACTGACCACGTTCTTCGGCACCAATTCCGGGATACGCACCCGGAGTATCGATAAAAGTCATGATGGGAATATCGAATTTTTCCGCCAGCCGCATCAAGCGCATCGCCTTGCGGTAGCCTTCGGGGCGAGGCATGCCAAAGTTGCGATACTGTCGCTCCTTGGTATCACGCCCTTTTTGATGTCCGATTACCATCACACTTTGGCCATTAAAACGCGCCAATCCGCCGACGATAGCCGGATCATCGGCATAGGAGCGATCTCCATGCAGCTCCTCAAAATCAGTAAACAGGTGCTGAATGTAATCCAGCGTGTAGGGTCGCTGTGGATGGCGTGACACTTGTGAGATTTGCCACGGCGTAAGCTTGGCGTAAATATCCTTGGCTAACGCCTGGCTTTTTATTTGCAGACGGTTAATTTCATCGGAAATATCAAGTGCAGAATCATTCTGTACAAAGCGAAGTTGCTCAATTTTGCCTGCCAATTCGGCGATGGGCTGCTCAAAATCCAAGAAGATAGCTTTCATAAATTTCGTATTTATTTGCGTATTCAAATGATACAGTATCTGACTAGCCGGACCAAAGAAGCACGGATAGGATTTTGCTGTGCTGCTGAAAATTCAGTCTGTTTTTTTGCTACAGCAACGCATATCGTGTCAAAGATTTGGACAAGCACCACGGCTTCCACACCGCACTGCGCGTCAACACAAATCGCTGTGTAACGCCCGCATTAAGTACATTCAAGCTAAGCTGCTTGATGCGTCCGTTACTCAGTGCTTCCCACAATGGTGCAATATAACTTTGCTCCAGGCGTTGCACCGAATCGCGCCAGGCATACAAATCACCTTGCTGAAGTGGGCGGCGCAAACCTTCCCAGACGATTAGCACGTCACCTTCATTATCATCAACACACTGGGTTAAATCACCCGGCAATATTTGATAAGGAGTGCCTGCCGCCTGCGCGAACGCCCCGGCCAGAAAACTGTCACCACAAACCTTCATATATGGCCGCGCCAATTGCCCCACCGCATGCCCTCCTCCCCACAGCCATATACTGTTTATGGGCAAATCACCACGCGCCTCGCGCGCCTGATTAACAACGTGTTCGAAAAAAAGCATTTGGATTTCGTTGAAGACTTTATGCCAACGCAAGGCATTTTGACCTTTCGGCAAATACGATTGTACGTTTCTGCCTGCCACCTGCGCCAAAGGTCGTGTCACGATATCTGGAACGCTCTCCATCTGGAGATACCAGCGCTGCGGATGGGGCGCAAAAAAACGCAAGCCTTCAGCGGCAAAATGCGTATTCAAACTGGCGCACAGCTGCGCCGCTTCATCAGCATTCAATGGTACATCCGGATGCAAAGACAATTGCGTGCGCTGCATCTGCAGATACACTGGATCAGCGCGTAACCAATAGCCCGTACCTGGCTGCATCCCGTCCGCCATCAAGGTAATCGGTGCGATGGGTTCGTCCATCTGTTGTGCTATACCAAAAGTCCGGCACAGCCACGCTTCCAGCGTACCTGTTGAGCCAATTTCTGAGGATAACGATGCAGGCTTGGCACGCGCCAGCATTTTCTCAAGGACAGGCACAGATAGATCGGCGCAAGCGTTGACAGAAATCTCCTGCGGCAAGAATAAATCAAGGATAACGATGTCTACATTTCTCATGTTGAATTTGTTCGCATAGGGAAGCCAAGCATGACTGGAGTGAAATAATTTTTAACTTTACCAGTTTACCATCCCGCAGAGAGCTGTCTTATGGCAAACTAGCGCCCAATTCTTTTTGAGCACCTTCACTTTGCGACCTTACGAACTCTTTATCGGTCTGCGTTACACCCGTGCCAAGCGGCGCAACCATTTCATTTCCTTTATTTCACTTATCTCCATGCTGGGTATGGCCTTGGGCGTGGCTGCGCTGATTGTAGTGCTGTCGGTAATGAACGGTTTCCAGAAAGAAATCCGCACGCGCATTCTAGGTATCGCGCCCCACCTGCAAATTAGTGAAGAAGGTAACTACATGGTCGATTGGCAACCAACCTTACAGCTCACGACAAAATATCCTCAAGTGGCGGCTGCCGCACCTTTCGTGAATGGACAAGGCATGGTGTCGTTTGATCAAAACGTGCAGGGTGTAATGGTACGCGGCATTTTGCCGCAGGATGAAAGCAAAGTGATAGACCTCTCCGACAAGATGAAAGCCGGCTCGCTGGAAGCCTTGCAGGAAGGCAGTTTCGGAATCGTGTTGGGTTCAGATTTGGCGCACACGCTGGGGGCGCATCTGAACGACAAGGTGTTACTCATCTCTCCTCAGGGGCAGATCACGCCTGCTGGAATGGTGCCACGCCTCAAGCAATTCCGCGTAGTGGGTATTTTTGAGATCGGTATGGCACCCTATGACAATGCGCTGGCACTGATTCACCTTAATGATGCGCAGAAGCTCTATCAAATGGGTAGTGCGGTAAGCGGCATCAGCGCACGTCTGCATGACCTCGATCTGGCTCCGCACATAGCCTTCGAGATA
>JANMWF010000058.1:0-2160 GCA_031393845.1 Nitrosomonadales bacterium
GACTTCTTTGTGAGTAGCTTGCCTGAATCCCATTTTAATACAATATATTGCAATTATAAAACGCTGTAATTTATTCGTTAATCAATATGTTGCATGTTTTTATAAGCCGCTTTAGGACAATCAGACGCAATCTGAATTACCTGCTTCCGCCCCCGATCAGCAATTGGTTGTCCGCGCATCACTTTGAGCGATTTGTCGTTGAGTTAGTTGATCAACTGAACTTGAAAGATATGATGCGCGCATACAGCGCAAGCAGCATAGCTCCGTTCCATTCTGCATCACTGCTGTCCATACTGGTTTACGGTTATGCCACAGGCGTGTTCTCCTGGGAGAGCGCCGCCTACGATTTAGCTGCATTTCGCTTTTTTGACCTCTGACGAACACCCTGGCCACAGCACGCTGAACACCTTTCGCAAGTGCTTCCTGAAAAACATTGAAGTACTAATAACAGGGGTTCAATTTCCCAGGTTGTTAACAGCCACCATGATTGTGTTAAAATTCTCAAAATTGTTATGGGCACCTCTAAAAATCCAATTTTGCGAGCAGCCGCTTTGCGGCTTGCCTGCTTACCCCGTTTCGTCACAATACGGCGTGACTCGAAAAAAATTATCGCTTACATATCAACTATATGCCGCGCTCAAATTTTTTACTCGTGCCTTGTCTTGTCTAGAAACTTGAATTTTTAGAGACGCCCTTATATCAAACAATATGTACCTTCTCCGGTTCCAAGGGGCGCTGCGACCTTGCATCAGGCGAGGCCAGGCTTGGAACGCTGGAGTGTATCTGTAGCAACGGCGCTCATTCATTAACTTGAATGGAGAGAAATTATGAACGCCGTTACCGATGCTGGATTTACCGACTACAAAATTGCCGACATCAACCTTGCTCCTTGGGGACGCAAGGAAATTGCCATTGCCGAAACTGAAATGCCGGGCTTGATGGCGATTCGCGAAGAATATGCAGGCGCACAACCGTTGCGCGGTTCACGCATTGCCGGTTCGCTGCATATGACCATCCAGACTGCCGTGCTGATTGAAACCCTGAAAGCCTTGGGTGCAGAGGTACGCTGGGCTTCCTGCAATATATATTCCACCCAGGATCATGCGGCATCAGCCATAGCCGTGGGTGGTACACCAGTATTTGCGATTAAAGGCGAATCACTTGAAGAGTATTGGGAATATACCCATCGCATCTTCGAATGGTCTAATGACAATCACGCTAACATGATTCTGGACGATGGTGGCGATGCGACCCTATTGCTGCATCTGGGGGCACGTGCCGAAATAGATGCGTCGCTTATCAGCAAGCCCACTTCGGAAGAAGAAACTTTTCTGTATGCTGCTATCAAACAACGCCTTGCTACGCAGCCTGGCTGGTATTCCAAACGCTTGGCGGCAATTAAAGGGGTGACGGAAGAAACTACAACCGGTGTGCATCGTCTGTATCAGATGCATGCGCGCGGCGAGCTGAAATTCCCTGGCATTAACGTCAACGATTCAGTTACCAAATCCAAGTTTGACAACCTGTACGGTTGCCGAGAATCGCTGGTGGATGGCATTAAACGTGCAACCGATGTAATGATTGCGGGAAAGGTTGCTGTTATTGCCGGTTACGGAGATGTGGGGAAAGGCTCGGCACAAGCAATGCGCGCACTGTCTGCCCAAGTATGGGTAACGGAAATTGATCCGATTTGCGCGCTGCAAGCTGCCATGGAAGGCTATCGTGTCGTCACCATGGATTACGCTGCTGAACATGGCGACATTTTCGTGACCTGCACCGGTAACTATCATGTGATCACTCATGAGCATATGAAGAGAATGAAGAATCAGGCCATCGTGTGTAATATTGGCCATTTCGACAACGAAATCGACGTTGCCTCGCTGAAGTCTTACACTTGGGATAACATCAAACCACAAGTCGATCACATCATTTTCCCCGCAGTAGATGGCCAACCCGGCAAGCGCATCATTCTGCTGGCCGAAGGCCGCTTGGTGAATCTGGGTTGCGGCACGGGCCATCCTTCTTATGTGATGAGCTCCTCATTTGCCAATCAGACCATCGCCCAGATCGAGCTGTGGAGCGAGGCAGAAAAGGGCACCGGCAAATATCCGGTCGGAGTGTATACCTTGCCCAAACATCTGGATGAAAAAGTGGCGGTAC
>JANMWF010000059.1:0-4212 GCA_031393845.1 Nitrosomonadales bacterium
ATTATTAATGCGCCAGAAGTGGCTATTCTGGGTGTGTCCAAGGCGAGCATAAAGCCAGTATTCAAAGAGGGTGAATTCGTGCCGCGGCTAATGTTGCCACTGTCGCTGTCATATGATCATCGCGTAATCGATGGTGCAGAGGCAGTGCATTTCACGAGTTATCTTGGCAAAGTATTGTCGGATGTTCGCCGACTGGTGCTATAACCTGTGAACCAAGCCCCCATCGGTATCTTGGGCGGCACGTTCGATCCTGTCCATAACGGTCATCTGCGCTTGGCACAGGAAGCGCTGGAGCAATGTGATCTGGCTGCGATACACTTCATTCCCAGCGGTACGCCGCCGCACCGCACTGCGCCGCACGCTAGCGCAGTGCAGCGTCTGGATATGGTCCGTCTGGCATTGCAAGGCAACGCGGCATTCGTGCTGGATGAACGCGAAATTTATCGCATCGAGCCATGTTATACGGTAGACACGCTTGCTGCGTTGCGTGCCGAGCTAGGTATGCAACAGCCGCTGTGTTTGTTGATGGGCGGCGATGCCTTCCTGCTGTTACACTCTTGGCATGAATGGAAAAAGTTGTTCGAACTGTCACACATAGTGGTCATGCAGCGTGTCGGACACCCACTTGGCAATGCCATAAATGGGGCTAACGAAGCTTTGCGCGATGAATACAGGACTCGCCTTGCTTCGGCGCCCCGCATTCTGCGTGAGTCGCCTGCCGGGGCGATCCTGGTGGCGAATATGCCTGCCTTGGAAATTTCCGCCACTGATATTCGTAAACGTTGTGCCGAAAATAAAAACATACATTACCTGCTACCAGACGTAGTAGCCGATTACATTCAATTACATCACCTATATACCTAACATGCTAACCATTGAAGAAAAAATCTTGGCCGTAGTGACCGCATTGGAAGATATTAAGGCCAGTGATATCAGCGTCCTCGATACCAGCAAAAAGAGTCAACTATTCGAGCGCATGGTGATCGCCAGCGCCAATTCACCGCGTCAAACCAGGGCCTTGGCCGACCATGTATCCAAGCAACTCAAACTGCTCGGCGAGCCAGCGCTTAGCATAGAAGGTGAAGAAAGCGGGGAGTGGGTGCTAGTTGATCTCGGCGAAGTGGTCGTGCATATCATGCAGCCTGCAGTGCGTGCCTACTATCAGTTGGAAGAGCTATGGACCATGAGGCATCTGCCGCCTAAGGCGGCTAGCGAACCGAAATGAAATTGTGGTTGGTGGCGGTCGGGCACAAGATGCCGGCCTGGATTACCGCAGGTTTCACCGAATATGCCAAGCGTATGGCACGCGAGGCCCAAATCGAACTGATAGAAATAAAGCCGGAGCCGCGAACCACCGGCAAGAGTGTAGCGCAGATGATGGAGGCAGAAGCGCAGCGTATATTAACCGCTCTGCCGAAGGATGTTCTCCGCATCGTGTTGGACGAGCGCGGCGCGCATTTCTCCTCCAAACAGTTGGCGCAAGAAATGAAGGGCTGGATGGGCAGCGGGCGTGATGTGGCCTTCATCATTGGGGGCGCGGATGGCCTGCACGAGTCGGTAAAAAACAGTGCGCAGCAGCTGCTGGCGCTGTCGATCATGACACTGCCGCATGGCTTGGTACGCGTATTGCTTGCGGAACAGTTGTATCGCGCCCACAGCTTGTTGCACAATCACCCTTATCATCGTGAATGATGCGGCCCGCTAATATAGGATTTTAAAGAGCCATGATTTCCCACCCACGGATTTACCTCTCCTCGCAAAGTCCGCGGCGCCGAGAGCTGCTGAAGCAGATTGGGATTAATTTTGAAACGCTGCTGTTACGTTCCAATTCAGCCCGCAAGATAGATGTGGATGAAACTCCGCACAAGAATGAATTACCGGAAGCTCATGTGCAAAGGGTTTGTCAGGAGAAAGTGAATGCCGGATGGATGTCTCTGCAATCCCGCAATTTACCTCCACTCCCGGTTTTGGCTGCCGACACGAGCGTTATTCTGGACGGCAAGATTATTGGCAAGCCGCAAGATCGTGAACAGGCTGCGGCCACTCTGCGTGCTCTTTCCGGACGCCAACACCAAGTATTGAGTGCCGTCGCGGTTGCCTTCGAAGAACGCATGGGAATGCGCTTGTCGGTCAGTAAAGTGACTATGGCCACGCTTAGCGAAGAGCGCATTCGGCGCTACATTCTCACCAGCGAGCCGCTGGACAAGGCCGGCGCGTATGCCATCCAAGGTTACGCTGCGGCATTCATACAACACATAGACGGCAGCTATTCAGGTGTAATGGGCCTACCCCTGTTCGAAACGGCTGAGCTGCTGCAAACATTCGGTTATCCTATTCTGTGAATGACGAAATTCTAATCAACGTCACCCCGCAGGAAACCCGCGTTGCAGTAATGCAGCAGGGAATAGTGCAACAACTCCACATTGAGCGCGGCAGTCATCTCGGAATAGTCAGCAATGTGTATGTCGGGCGCGTGAAACGCGTTCTGCCTGGCATGCAATCCGCCTTCATCGATATTGGGCTGGAGCGCTCTGCTTTCCTGCATGTTGCGGACATATGGGAAAACCGCAACAACAGCGATGCTGCCAAGCCCATCGAGAAAATGCTGCATGAGGGGCAGAGCCTGCTGGTACAAGTTATCAAGGATTCCATCGGCAGCAAGGGCGCCAGACTTTCCACCCAGATCAGCATTGCCGGACGTTTGCTGGTATTTCTGCCGCAGGAATCGCACATCGGCGTATCGCAACGCATTGAGAATGAGGCCGAGCGCGAACTGCTGCGCACCAAGCTGCAACAGTTGCTGCCTGAAAATAGCAGCGGCGGCTATATCATCCGCACCATGGCGGAGACTGCGACAGACAAAGAGTTTCTCGCCGACATGGAATATCTCAACAAACTGTGGATCAAGCTCCAAGAACAGGCGAAAACATCCCCAGCTCCTTTTTTGTTATACCAAGAACTCAACATCAGCCTCTGCGTGTTACGCGATTTCGTCAACGAAGACACCACGCGCATCTTGGTGGACTCAAGCGAAACTTATCAGCGAATGGCTGCTTTTGCACAGGATTTTATCTCCAGTGCGGTGTCGCGGCTGGAGCACTATGTCGGCGAGCGTCCGCTATTTGATCTGTATGGAGTGGAAGATGAAATTGAGCGTGCGCTGTCGCGCCGCGTAAATCTCAAGTCGGGGGGATATATCATTATCGACCAGACGGAAGCGCTCACCACGGTCGACGTTAACACCGGTGGCTTCGTCGGCTCGCGTAATTTTGACGACACCATCTTCAAGACAAATCTGGATGCTGCACAAGTCATCGCGCGCCAGTTACGCCTGCGTAATTTGGGCGGCATCATCATTTGTGATTTTATTGACATGAATAACCAGGGACATCGGGATGCCGTGCTGGAAGAATTCAAAAAGTCGCTGGCAAACGATCATACCCATATCACGGTAAATGGTTTCTCCGCTTTGGGGCTGGTGGAGATGACGCGCAAACGCACGCGCGAAAGTCTGGCTCACATACTGTGCGAGTCTTGCCCCACCTGCAAGGGGCGCGGCGAAGTAAAGACCGCGCAGACCGTCTGCTACGAAATTGTGCGTGAAATTACGCGCGAAGCACGCCAGTTTAACGCTCGTGAATATCGCATCCTGGCTTCGCAACTGGTCATCGACCTGTTTCTCGATGAAGAATCGCAAAGCTTGGCCCAGCTTTCTGATCTTATCGGCAAACCGGTATCACTACAGGTGGAAAGCTTGTATAGCCAAGAGCAATACGACATCATTTTAATGTGATTTTGCTGCAATATTTAGAGAGGTCATTTGTTGTAATGCTGCGGTAATGCCGGGGTATTCAATGGCGGATTCAAGCTCGAAGTGCAACAGCCAGTGGTTGCTTGGTGTAGCGTAATTCCACCCCAAAGAATACCTCATGCGGGGTTCTAAATCCGAGTACTTTTCGAGGCCGGTGGTTGATCCGCTCTATCGCCTCCTGTACTTTTTCCTCGGTGATGTTTGTCAGCTCCATGCCCTTGGGGAAGTACTGCCTCAATAGCCCGTTACTGTTCTCGTTCAGCCCCTGCTCCCATGAATGGTATGGATGCGCGAAATAGATCGTAGTCTGTAGTTCTGCTGCGATGCTTTCATGCCCCGCAAATTCTTTGCCGTTATCGAATGTGATGGTGTGGCACTTATCCTGGCAAGGCGTCAACAGG
>JANMWF010000081.1:0-5895 GCA_031393845.1 Nitrosomonadales bacterium
GTTGTTTGCCGCCGAATTCGTTACGCCTGAAAAAATAAATTTCATGGCCAAGCATGGGCGTGGACTGATTTGTCTGACACTGACCGACGCGCATTGCAAGCAACTTAACCTGCCGTTAATGGTGCGCGACAATGGTTCTCCGTTGGGCACTAATTTCACCCTCTCCATTGAAGCGGCGAGCGGCGTGACGACGGGGATTTCTGCAACCGATCGTGCGCGCACCGTGCAGGTTTCCGTGAATAAAAATGCCAAGCCTGCTGACATCGTACAGCCGGGGCATATTTTCCCGCTAATGGCGCAAAAAGGCGGTGTACTGGTGCGCGCCGGCCATACCGAAGCGGGTTGTGATTTGGCGCAATTAGCGGGACTGACCCCCGCTTCGGTTATCTGCGAAATCTTGAAAGATGATGGCGAGATGGCGCGCTTGCCCGACCTGATAGCGTTCGCGCAACTGCATGGTTTGAAAATCGGCACCATCGCCGACCTGATCGAACATCGCAGCCAGCATGAAAAGCTGGTCGAGCGCGTGGCAAAACGGTCAGTGCAAACTGCTTATGGCACATTCGATCTAATCAGCTATGTGGACAAAACGACCCAGCGCACTCATTTAGCTTTGGTGAAGGGTGACATCCAGCCGCAAGTTGAAACGCTGGTGCGCGTGCATGAACCGCTATCAGTGCTGGATTTTCTGGAGCAGGCAAGTTTCACGAATTCAATCAGTGTGCATGATGCAATGCTGAAAATTAGCTACTCATCCGCCGGGGTGTTGGTGTTATTGCATCGCAACGAAACGTCGAGTGACTTGTTAGCGCGTGCTGCAGTAATGCCTGAGACGCACCATATCCCCCAGTGGGATTTGCGCAGTTACGGCATTGGTGCGCAGATTTTGCGCGACCTGAATGTCGGCAAGATGCGTCTGCTTGCTACCCCGCGCAAGCTGCCAAGCATGACAGGATTTGGTCTGGAAGTCGTTGGTTATGCGCAACACGAATAAAGCGGGGACATCTCCAATTACTCATCACATTACAGGCTCTTCCAGCCTTTCCTGGTAAAGGCAAGCTGGATGGGCTATCAGGATAAATAATGAAAGAAATTGAAAAGAACTTGAATGGCGCAGGAATGCGCATTGGCATCGTGCAAAGCCGCTTCAATCCTGTGATTTGCGAAGGTCTTCTGGCTGCCTGCCGTGCGCAACTTATCCAGCAAGGTGTGAATGATGCGGACATCACGCTGGCAAGCGTGCCGGGCGCATTGGAAATCCCGTTGGTGCTGCAACGCATGGCGCAAAGCGGAAGGTTCGACGCGCTTATAGCGCTGGGCGCGGTAATTCGCGGGGACACTTACCACTTCGAAATTGTGGCGAATGAATCCGCACGCGGGGTGAGCGAAGTGCAACTGCATAGCAGCTTGCCCATCGCCAATGCCATTCTTACAACCAATGTCGATGAGCAGGCAGAAGAACGCATGAATACTAAAGGCACGGAAGCTGCGCTAGTGGCGATTGAGATGGCAAATTTATTGAAGGAATTGGTATGAGCGAACCAGCCATCAAGGCGAAAGCACCTCCCAAAAGTTCGCGCCGCCGCTCACGCGAACTGGCTTTGCAGGGTATCTACCAGTGGCGGTTGACTAACGACGACCAAGAGCAAATCGAAAAACAGATTCGCGCTGAAAAGGGAACGGGCCGCTATGATGCGGAGTTTTTCAGTAAGCTGCTGTGTGGCGTGCTGACACAACATGCCGAACTTGAGACAGTTGTTGCCATGCATCTTGATCGCACCCTGGATGAACTCAGTCCGGTTGAGTTTTCTGTGCTGCTGATCGGCGCATATGAATTAATATTTCATCCCGAAATTCCCTATCGTGTGGTTATCAACGAAGCGGTAGAACTTGCCAAAACTTTTGGCGGTACAGACGGGCACAAGTTCGTTAACGGCGTGCTGGACAAAGTGGCCACGCAAGTTCGCGCAGTTGAAGTACGCGGAGATAGCGGCAAAATTGTCGTGTGAAAGTGGTTGCAGGCGTATCAAACCGGGCAAGGTCAAACAAATCAATTTGCCATTCTAATCACAGAAACGCCCCCGATTTTCCGCTCCAATTGTTGACTTTACCGCGGCAAATAAACCGTCAATCTATCTAGTCTGAATGTTGCATTTAGTTCTATGAGATAGATAGTGTGCTATGTCTTTGGTACTTGACACAATGGCTTTTGCCCAGCAAAGCAAGCGAATATAGGCGGCAGGTCGCACCGCCGACATTAAGCGCTCCACCTGTTCCAGTCCCAGCTGTTTTCCGGCGGGCGACATGGCGCTGTAAATGGCCGCCTCCGCTGCGCTCATTTGTCCGATCGTGCGGGCGAGGTCTGCCATGCGAATATCCTGGCGGGCCAGAAAGACGGCGCAGGGTGTGGCGCAGCGCGTCAGCGTAACTTCAGTGGGCTGGTCGACGCCTGCGTCGTGAGCCGCGTAAAGCAGTTCTGTCGTCAGGTCATTGAGCGTAACCGGTTTGGCATTCGCATCGCCGAGCAACGGTTGCGCGTCGCCTGCCGGATGATTTTGAAAGTATTGACGATCACCTCATGCAAGGCGCTGTCCAGCGGAATATCGCGCGCTGCAGTCCGCGAACCGGCGTCTTCATGACCACTTGCAACGTGCAGTGTCCGTGCCGCCGTATCGACATCGCTGTCGCGCAGTGCAACCGTCTCTTCCGGGCTGACTCCCCGGAGCAGCAGGTGAGCAAACAGCGAGACGGTGGGCGAGGCATTGGTCAGGATGCCTGCCAGCTCTTCTTGTAGAAGCTCGCGCGGTTGCATCACGGGCGGCAGCATCGTCGCGCGCCCGTCGTATTCCACCGCAAGCGGCATTCGGTGCGCCAGGACAGCCACATTGACCTGCCTCGGGTCATATCCCAAGCCGTAGTTCGGACTACCCGGGTAAGGCGATGGCTGGGACACAACCCAAGTGGGCGGCGCGTCAACCCGGTTAAACAGTTCAATCACCCACATCGCCAGCAGGGCCAGCAAAAATGCGCCGCCCAGCACGATGGCCGCATCGCGCGCGTACTGTGGTTGCCACGGCTCGCGCGGTGCAAAAGTGGGCTCCACCACCCGCACCGATGGCCTGCGCGCGACCTCACCCGCCTCCTGGCGCGCCTTGCGCTGGGTCGCGTCGCGCCGGATGTGAAACTCATTGAAGCGCGCGGCAAACTGCTGCAGCACACCACGGTTGCCTGAGGCCTGCTGCGCCATGCGAGCAACGGTATCGCGCGCCGCGTTGACCTCGTCACGCGCGTCAGCCAACGCCGAACTCTGGTCTGACTGTGCCACCTGCCCACTGCTTTGTCACTGGTTGACAATCTGACGCTCTAGCTCGGCCAGGCGATTCCTGACCGCGCGTGCATGTGGGTCCATCGCTAGATATGCAGGCATGTAACCACGACCGAGTTCGCTGAGCGCTTCGGTTTGGCCATTGACCCGGCTCAGGATTTCGTTTTCTTCGCGCTCGAAGGAGACGATGTTATGGCACAGGCGAAAGTCTTCCATCTGGCGGCGCTGGGTTTGAACCTTTTGGGTAAGTTGGGCGACTTTGTCACTGATCTGGGTCAACGAGCTACCAGAGATTTTTGCATAAGCATCGTTAAGCTGGCCGGTGTAGGCAACGACCAACTCATTGATCAGCATGGCAGCAAATGTAGCATCGGGATCGCGTGATGACGCCTCGGCCACGTCCATACCTCGACCACCGTGGCCTGCAGCCCTGCTTGCACGGCGGCGACTGGATCCGCTCCCAACCGGGAAGCAGTGTCACGTTGTGTGTCGGGCATTTTTTCCAGCACTGCCTTGACGAGTGGACGGCTGGTCAGCGCTTGCAGCATCCGCGCTTCCTGATGTGGCGGCACCCAAGCTTTTGGTTTGAGTAATGTGCCATAATCGGGCTTCTTTGTGCGGCACACAGAAGACGTTTGTCCACTGGAAATTGAAATTAGATACGCCTTCGCTTACAACTCGTGGAGTAACACGGAAGCATTGCCAGATGGAGTTGGGTTAGGCTGAGATGAGACATGCTCATTTATCTTTAAAATCGCTACAGGATGCAGCGAATAGCTGCCTCGGTTATTATTATTAAGGTAAAAAGGCAAGCTTCGGAGTAGTATTCGGAAGTATATTCGAATGGCAGGCTGGCTACTTATCATGCTGCTACTTTCACGTAGCGGCAATATGAAAATATGCAATTTTGAGTACTTTATATCGCACAACTGACTTTCCAACCGTTGAAAAATAGCAACCATTCACTAAAACATAAAAACATGTCAGCACTGCAAAAGCCGTTAAATGCCTATCGACAAGCTTCCGCCATCGAACGCAAAAATTGCACTTACTTTGACGTTCTGATTTGCACCTACCTATGTAATGAAGGTACAAAATGAATCCAGAGAGACACCAAATTTTGAAAAGCATGGTGGGTGGGAAGCTAAAGTTAGCGCTCATGGAAATCACCGAAGAAATTTTAGCGAAGGATAACGTCCGCACTAAGGCAGGACAGGACGAAAAATTAGCCACCCATAATAACCAGGCCGCGACAAATGAGCCTGACCTGGATGCAGGCAATATGAAGCACGCAGATATTCCTGATAACTTACAGTTTGGCGAAAACAGTGAGAACACAGCAATGCCTGTGACTGATATGTACGGACAGTCATTGTGGCCTGCAGCAGAAAGCAAGCCGTCCGACGAAGTAACCAGAGCCGAAGAATACCTTGATGCGGCTGGAATCAAAGGTAATGAACCGCTGAATGCACTCGCCGGGATCCAGCATGGTGATATTACCTCCGAGGATTTTAAAAAGACAAATGATCAGTCAACCGGCACATCGCCACAATTTGTCAATAAAACTGACCATTTCGAACAGAAGTCACTCAATCCTGCTCAAGCTGCCATAGATAAATCGGGCGATAAATTCGTTTCATCCAAGGACAGCATTATTGGAAGCAATATCAAGACATTTCTTCCGCAAGATCAAGAGAGCGAAATAATCTTTATCCTGACCAAGATGTTTGATGCAGAGTTCTGCAGAGGAAATTATCCATTCAAGCAAGCTGCACGGCATGTTTTGGAATTACTTAGAGAAAAATTTGGCTCGAACGTGGCAAATCAGATTTCGATTGGACATTTACAAGGCGCGTATATCGGCATGTCAGCACGCTACAAAGACCAAGGGGCAGACCAAGCATGTGATGTTATAGCTATTACAAACAAAAGCAAATTGGAAAAAGACAATGATATTAATGAACATAGCAGCACTTATTTGAAAAGCGTTATCCAAAATGCAAAAGTTGCGTACTTCATGGGCGAAGGAAACATTAAAGATAGACGGAATGGAAATAGCGAAATTAGAAAAGGTGGGTTACGAAGTAACGATGGCATATCAGGAAGAGATGCCATTGCTTATGGGGAAAAAAATGATCTGAAAATAAATACAGAAGCATCGAATTTATCACCAAGCCCTGCCGGAAGTAATGTCTACCCGCTAAGTGGCAGCGCCGTCTTCGATGAAACGTCTATTAAATCTGATCCAGCAGCTGTCACCAAAATCCTTGCTGAAAGCGGACTTACTGAAAGCACAGTGAAAAAAAATCAAGCAGAAACAGATAAAGCAGAACAACATCAGAAACTTGCTGCCATAAAAGAATTACCGCCAATCCTGACAGAAAGAAAACAAAACGAAATCCTCAAGGAAGAGAAATGTTTTGCAAACTCAGTCGACGGCGTGGCTAAAGCCAATGAACACCTTGATGCTACGGGCAGTCAAGTCAAAGAATGCGTTGATGCAATCGTGACTATAAAAAGTAGGTTTATTACGGCTGGCGGTGCGAGAGAGGCACCTGACCAACAAATCG